>CAZJGG010000028.1:0-35564 GCA_964545475.1 uncultured Eubacteriales bacterium
GTTTTGGGGAAAACACTTCCACAACAATTAATTATGTTATTTTTTAACTTGCTATTTGAATATATCCATTTTGCTAATTCGGTCAAAGGCTTCCCCCAGCCTTTCTTCCCCGCAAATGCAAGCAATACGAATATACCCCTCACCGCAAGCGCCGAAAGTATCGCCGGGCAGAACTAACACATGGGCTTCATGCAAAATTTTATCTGCAACCTGAGCAGAGGAAAGCCCGGTTTTCTTTATATTTATATACATATAAAACGACCCTTGGGGTCTTAAAACAGACATGTTAGGAATTTTTTCAACTCTGCTTGCCGCATAAAACACTCTGTTTTTATAAATATTAAAAAGCTTTGGTTGAATTTCCTTTCTGTTTCTTAAAGCGTGAAGTGCAGCACGCTGGGAAACGGAAGAGCTTGTAAACGCAACATTTATGTTTATTTTGCGTATAGTTTCAATAAAATATCTCGGAGCAACAATATGCCCGATTCTCCAGCCAGTCATAATAAAGTCTTTAGAAAAGCTATTAATTGTTATAGTTCTTTCAAACATTCCATCTATGCTTGCAAAAGGTACAAATTTGCTTTCATAACACAAAAGGGTGTAAATTTCATCAGCAATGACAACAAGGTCATATTTATTAGCAATTTCGGCAATGGCATTAAGAGTTTCAATGGTAAAACAAGCACCTGTTGGGTTAGACGGAGTATTTATAACAATAGCCCTTGTGCGCTCTGTTATTTTTTCCTCAAGCCTTTGTATGTTAATTTGAAATTTTTCTTCCTCAATGGTGTCAAGAATTACAGCTATTCCCCTTGCAAGCTCTATTTGTGTTGGATAAGGGGTGAAACAAGGGGTATGTATAATAACTTCGTCGCCGTCGTCTATAATTGCTTCAAGGGCAAGATACATTGCCATACAGCCGCTGCTTGTCACCATTATTTCTTCATCTCTTATGTTCATTCCATGTTCTTCGAGATAAAACCTTGAAATCTCACTTCTAAGCTCGGTGTCTCCACGGTAATCCGTGTACTTTGTATGCCCAAGCTTAACGTCTTCAAAAGTTTTGTCAACAATAATCTGGTCTGTAACTAAATCCGGGTCACCTAAAGATAAGTCAATAATATCATCATAAGCCTTGCCCTTAACGTCCGACGAACCCATAGCGGTTTCTCCGTTTTTCCAATGCCTTTTTGCAATAAGTCTGTGCTTCATAATTACTCTCCCTTATTTAATATTTTTATTATTTTAGGAACAATATCATATAAATCTCCCACATAGCCATAATCACAAATTTTAAAAATCGGCGCTTCCGGGTCCGAATTTATTGCAATAATTTTTTGCGCCTCTTTCATTCCTGCCAAATGCTGAGGTGCTCCGGATATTCCGCAGGCAATATATATTTCAGGCTTAACTCTGTTTCCACTGTATCCAATTTGCCTTGAGCTGTCTGCAAGCCCACAATCCACAAGAGCACGTGAAGCCCCTGTTTCTCCACCTAAAAGCTTTGCAAGAGCATCAAGCATTGTCATATCCTCTTTTTTGCGTATTCCCCTGCCCCCGGCAACAATAACATTAGCTTTAGTAATATCAAAATCATTATCCCTAAATACTTTTACAATTTCACATTCGTTACATTCAGTAATATAAGGCTTTAGTTTATAAATGTTCACTTCCCTGTTATAATCCGCTTTTGCTTCTTCAAATTCCTTATATCTTACCGTTGCTATTGGCGGTTTCTTTATTGTCTTAATATGGGCTAAAATATTTTCGGAAAACGCCGGGCGAATTTGTATAAACTCACTGGTTTCATTAATAACAAGGTCGGTACAGTCAGCCGTAAGCCCTGTTTTAAGAGTTGCGGCAATTCTTGGGGCAAGGCAACGCCCAAAATGTGTTGCCCCAATTAAAATAATATGTTGGGGGTAATCTTCCAAAAATTTAATTATATTTTGAGTATACAGCATTTCATTATGATCTACTAAACATGAGTCTTCAATGCTGTATACAACGTCCGCTCCTCTAAAGCAAAGTTCCTCCAGCTCTACCTCTCCGCCGCTTAAAACCAGGCAGTTTATACTTTTATCTAGCCCCTTATTAAGCTCTGCCGCTTTGTTTAAAAGCTCAAATGATACATTATGTATTTTATCGTCATTAACTTCATTTACTATTAGTATCCCAACCTCTGGGTTCATTAACTTTCACCCCCTAACCGATTGCATAAATAATTTAATAAAATCTGCTTCGTTATCAGTTATTAGGCTGTTTTTTAAAACCGGCTTTGGAACAACAATTTTGTCAACTTTTGTAGGAGAACCGGCAAGCCCTGTTTCGGCCTCATTTAAATATTTACTTAATTCATTATATGTGAAAATTTCAACTTTTTGCTTTAAGGACTGCAGCTTACGCTTTACACCAGGCATTTCTGGAAATGCAATATTTTTTGAAACGCATATAAGAGCCGGGAGTTTCATTTTCCTTATTTGCTTATACCCTCCTATATTTTCCGCTGTGGCATATATATGAGAATTTTCAGATAATTCTAGTCTTTCGGCATAATAACATTGAGGAATGCCTAATAAAGCCGCAACCTCCGCTCCAACTTGAGCCGTGTCCCCATCCACGGATTTTTCACCGCAAAGTATTAAGTCGTAACTACCAATAGTTTTTATTGCGGCGGTAAGAGTTCTGGATGTTGCAAGAGTATCAGAACCTGCAAATTTTTTGTCTGAAACAAGCACAAGCCTGTCCGCTCCCCTTGCATAAGCTTCCTTTAAGGATTTATCAGCCTTTTTAGGCCCCATTGTTATAGCTGTTATTGTGGCACTTACCTCTTTTTTTATATTAACTGCCGCTTGCAAGGCGTGTAGATCAAAGGGATTAATTAAAGAATCCGCCGACTGCCTGTCAACTAAGCCTCTTTCGCTGTCGAACCTTACGTTATTCATATCCGGAACTTCTTTTATAAGAACAATTATATCCATAACAATTGTCACATTCCTTTTTTTACATATACTTTTGCTCATTTCTAACAGATTGAAATTGCACCTGAATTATACTCCTTAACCACATAAAATAGCACTGCCTTGCGGCGAATTTTACTTGTGGACTACGTCATCAACTTCTTGTGTGCCGCTAGCACACGGCGTCGTCTCTTCCTTGCCACAAGCAAAATTTGCTCGCAACTCAGTACCATTTTATATGTTTAAGGAGTATAATCAGTGCTTACTTAATTATAACGAAATTTCAAGCTAGTGCAAGTAATGTTATTGACTTTTTATAAATTTAGTAGTGTAATTAAATAAAAACGGAGGTATTTTATGTTAAATATCGAATTTTGGTCAGATTATGCTTGCCCTTTCTGCTATATAGGCAAGCGTTTACTGGAAAAAGCTTTAGAGCAATATAACAAAGAAGTTGAAATAGTTTATAAAAGCTTTCAGCTTCACCCAGAAGCGAAAAGGCTTCAAGGCGTTTCTTACAGCACAATAATAAGCAAAAAATACGGCATACCTGTAGAAGAGGCTCAATATAGCATTGAACAAGTTACATTAATGGCAAAAAGTCTTGGTCTTGATTACAATTTAGACAAACTTATTCACAACAACACATTAAACGCCCACAGGCTTTCAAAATATGCCAAAACCCAAGGAAAAGCCGAGGACATGGAAGAACGGCTTTTAAAAGCATATTTTATTGACTTTCTTGATATTGGGGATATTGATACTTTAGCTGTTCTTTCACAGGAAATCGGATTAAATGGTGATTATGTAAAGGATATGCTCAAAACTGATGATTTTAAATATGATGTCCTTAATGACCAAAAAGAAGCTTTTTCTAAAAGAATACATGTCGTTCCACATATTATTATTGGAGAAGAAAAAATTTCCGGCGCACAACCTTCTGAAATATTTTTAAAAGCTCTTCAAAAAGCATAATATAGTGATACCAACAATTATATTTTTGTGCGAAAAATATATAAATTATATTTAAAGGTATGTTATAAATAGTTTGTTAGTAATTACTTAACAATAAAACCCCAATATTCCACAAATTATTGTATTAAATACTTTTTATAAAAATATAGACATTTTTTGTAATATGATGTAGAATTTTTGAAATAAACATTTTGAAGGGGACGAAGCAATGAAAAAACGAGCATTAATCAGCGTAAGTGATAAAAAGGGCATTTACGACTTTGCGAAGGAACTTATTAATTTAGGCTACGACATAATATCAACCGGCGGCACAAAAGACCTTTTGGAAAAAAGCGGTCTAAAAGTTACCTCCGTTGAAGAAGTAACAAACTTCCCGGAATGCCTTGACGGACGTGTTAAGACTTTGCATCCATTAATACACGGCGGCATACTTTCAATAAGAGATAATAAGAGACATATGGACAAACTCCAAGAGCTTGGTATCGGGCTTATAGACTTAGTTGTTGTAAATTTATATCCTTTCAGAAAAACTATCGAAAGCAAAGAACACACCCTTGAACAAGCCATTGAAAACATTGACATCGGCGGTCCTTCCATGATTCGTGCCGCTGCAAAAAATTATAGGTTTGTTATGGTTGTTACTAACCCTTCTCAATATGAATCTGTGCTTCAGAACATTAAAAGCGGAGTTATTAACGAGAAATTCCGTTTTGAACTTGCAGTTGAAGCTTTCAGCCATACTTCTTCCTACGATGCTTTAATTTCTAATTATTTGAATAAAGTTGCAGATAGTACGGAATATCCGGATACTATTACTTTAACATTTGATAAAAAACAAAATTTGCGCTACGGAGAAAACCCACATCAGTCCGCAGCATATTATTCTTTACCTCTTTCTCCTGTTTGCGGAGTTGAAAAAGCTATTTTTATTCAGGGCAAAGAGCTTTCTTATAATAATATTAACGATGCTCAAGGCGCAATTGCTTTAGCCCAAGAATTTGAAGAACCCGTATGCGTAGCTGTTAAACACGCAACGCCTTGCGGTGTTGCCGTTTCCGAAACTCCTTGCGAAGCATTCCAAAAAGCAAGAGATTGCGACCCAATAGCTATTTTCGGCGGTATTGTATGCTTTAACAGGGCAGTAGACAAACCCACAGCAGAAGAACTTAATAAAATTTTCCTAGAAGTTATAATAGCACCAAGTTATTCCCAAGAAGCTTTAGATGTTCTTAAAAAGAAAGAAAATTTAAGAATTTTAGCTTTACCGGAAATTTTTACAACAGCCCGTAATCATTATGAATTTAAAAGTGTTGGCGGAGGTATGCTTATGCAACACTATGACACTTCCGATATTGACACAGAACCTGTTACAGTTGTTACGGAAGTTTCCCCTACCCCAGAGCAAATTAATGATATGAAATTTGCTATGAAAGTTTGTAAACATGTAAAATCCAATGCAATTGTAATAGCAAAAGATGGGCAGACGTTAGGAATCGGCGGCGGTTCAGTAAGCCGTATTTTTGCGGCTAAATCTGCTCTTGCCCAAGCTTCTGATAAGTCTTCCGGTGGAGTTATGGCATCCGATGCGTTTTTCCCATTTTCCGATGTTGTTTTGGAGTGTTCAAAATATGGAATATCCGCTATCGTGCAGCCCGGCGGCTCAAAATCCGACAACGTTTCCATTGACGAATGCAACAACAAAGGTATTGCTATGGTTATTACAGGGGTTCGTCACTTTAAGCATTAAGGGCGTGATTATATGCAAATTAACAGGCTTCTTGAAATTGTATACATTCTCCTTAGCCGCAACTCTGTTACGGCTAAGGAGCTGGCTCAGCGCTTTGAAGTTTCCACCAGGACAATTTACCGGGATATTGAAACTTTAAGCGCCGCTTCAATCCCTGTATATATGTCTAAAGGAAAAGGCGGAGGCATCAGCCTTGTAGACAGCTTCGTCTTAAATAAATCTTACCTCACAGAAAACGAACAAACCGAAATATTATCAGCACTACAAGGCATAAAAACCCTTACATCTCCAGAAGGCGATTCCGCCCTTAACAAGCTTGGAGCAATTTTTAATAAAAATGCCGCCAACTGGATAGACATAGACTTTTCCTACTGGGGAAGCGGTGCAGATGAAAAAAATAAATTTAATATTATAAAAAATGCAATTCTTACCCAGAAGATAATTGCATTTTCTTATTTTGCCCCGGGAAAAGAAAAAGCTTTAAGAACAGTAGAGCCTTTGCAAATATTTTTTAAAGAAAAAGCTTGGTATTTAAAGTGCTTTTGCATAGATAAAAATGATTATAGACACTTTAAAATAGTAAGAATGTCTGACATTATTGTTACAGAGAAAGCTTTTAAAAGGGCATTGCCGGAAGATAATGAAAATGACTTTACCTGCACGTTCTTTGATGTAAAAAGAGTAGTACTTCAGTTTTCACAAAAAGCATGGGGCAGAGTTATAGATGAATTTGGCGAAGTTACAATACTTGAAAAAAACGAAGAGTATTTGACCGCTGAATGTTTTTTTCCTGAAGACGACTGGATGTTCAGTTATATCATCTCTTACGGAGCGGATGTAAAAATAATAGAACCTGAAAGCGTTAAAAATATGGTTACTGAAAAATTAAAAAAACTTTTAAGCTACCATGAAAATAATTAATTTTAATATGACATACTGCTGTCAACAATCTGTGTTATCATAAGCTCACAACAAAAACGGAGGTGATAACATGAAAAATGAAATAGTCATAGAAACCGTAAAAGAACAACACGTTTTATCTATTAGGTTAAGAATAAACCTGGAAAATTTAGGAGAAGCCTTTAACACATGCTACGGCAAAGTTTTAGAGTATATGTCTGAAATAGGCGCAGAGCCTTCCGGCCCTCCTTTCGGCGTATATTATAACCACGATATGCAGGATTTGGACACTGAAATAGGTTTTCCAGTTTCAAAGCCTTTACCCGGGCGGGGTGAAATAGCCGCTAATACGTTCCCTGAAATGAAAGCTGCAACGTATGTTTTCAACGGTACATACGATGACCTTAGCAAGGGTTACGAAGTAATATACGGCTGGATAGCTCAAAACAATTATGAAATCTCCGGGGCACATTATGATTTTTACTTAAACGACCCGGATACAACCCCTGCTAATGAACTTGCTACGAAAATAATAATTCCAATAAAATGAGAGGATTTGATTACGTGGAAAATATGATTTTTTGCCAAAGCTGTGGTATGCCAATGCAAGAGCTGGCACATTTCGGAACTGAAAAAGACGGTGCACAAAATAACGAATATTGCGTCTATTGTTATAAAGATGGTGCATTTACCGCTGATATTACAATGGACGAAATGATAGCATATTGCGCCGAACATATTGGCGAATGGGACATGGATATAACTAAAGAACAGGCAATTGCCCAAATGAAAGAGCACTTCCCAACACTAAAACGCTGGGCACAGGCATAGAAAGATTACTTTAACGAAGCCCTTTCCCGTTTTCTCGTAAGCATAACTACATCTAAAAAAGTCATGCCTAAAACCTGAGTGGACAACCTGTCTTTCTTTACGTACTCTTCAAGGTTTTTTACAACAGTTTTCTTAAGTGCTTCGTCTTTCATACCAATAAAGTCAATAACAATCATTCCGGAAAGATTTCTAAGGCGGGCTTGCTTGGCAATTTCCTTTGCCGCTTCGCAATTAATTTTATAAGCAAGCTCGTCGTCTTTTTTCTTGCTAACGTTTTTGCCGGAATTAACGTCTATAACTACACATGCTTCTGTATGCTCAATAACAATGTATGCCCCAGATTTAAGCCAGGCCTTCTTACTAAAGGCTTTATCAATTTGCCCATGCAATGAGTAATTAGAAAACATTGGCATATTTTCCTCATACAAAATGCAGTTGTTATTAAATTTCTTGGCTTCATCTAACAACAGGGAACAGTTTGTAATAACCTCATCAGAACTTTTTATTAACTCTATATTCAACCCGATGTTTTTATATAAAACACCTGGAGCTTTTATATAATCTTTAGTAGCAAGTATTTTTTTCGCATTTTGAACAAGCTTTGAAAATTCCTCTTTTAACTCATTTGCTTCTTTATTTTTGCAGTTTGTCCGCATAATAAGCCCTAGGCTTTCAGCTTCCAGCGTCTCCATAAAAGAATAAGCAATTTTTTTTAGCCTTACTCTTTCTTCTTTTTCCTCAATTTTTTTAGAAATACCAATCTCCGGGGTCTTTGTTAAGTAAACAACCATACTTTCCGATGGAAAAGAAAGCTCTGTTGTAACAGCTGCCCCTTTTATATCCGTAGAGTCTTTCATAACTTGCACAACAATAGTCTGAGAAGACTTTATTTTTAGCGCTCCATTATCAAAAAGCCCTTTTTCTTTATTATCATTTAAACATAAAAAGGCATTACGAGAAAGCCCAATGTCTATAAAAGCGAATTGGTTATTTATATTTTTAATTATCCCTGCATAAATGTTTCCGGCTATTGATGGTTCATCTTGTTTTTCAACAAAATATTCAATAAGTTCGCCGTTTTCCACATATGCAGTTTGAATTTCTTTATCTATGCGGTTAATAAAAAGCCTATTCATAAAATCACCAAGCATATTATACAAGATTTACTTTAATTTGGCAACGAGCTATTTGTATACTGGTTTTTAAAATATTGATAAATGTTAGACATATAAACTTTTTTGCAGCAAAAAAATAAATAAACACCGATAAATAAAAGTGTAAAGTTAAACTGATAATTAATTAGCTGGAAAACTCCTGTTACAGTAATTAAAACACTAATGACTCTGCTTACTTTGTAAACTGCTTTATTAACAAAAAGCTCATCTCTTATGGTTTTAAGCACCTCAAACAATATTGTGCCTCCGTCCAGAGGGTAAACAGGAAGCAAATTAAACACTGCCAGGGCAAATTGGGAGTTTCTAAAAAATAGATGCCTGTCTTTAAAAATTAAAAGACAGGCAATGCCAATAACTAAATTTGTAAGCGGACCAGCCGCAAGCACTATTATTTTTTTAAAACTAGATAGTTTATGTAAATCTTTTAAATAAGCAACGCAGCCAAGAGGTGTAATGACAAACTTATCAGTTTTCAGTCCGAAAAAAAACGCTGTTGTAATATGTGCTGCCTCATGGAGCACAACCGATAGAAATATCAATAAATAAACCATTAATACACCTCGATATATTATTTAGTATATATGAACTGATTAATTTTTTTTCTTTAAAACCACAAAATTTAAAGGATCTAAAAGCTCATCGTCTTTTTTTAGTGTATAATGCAAATGAGGGCCGCTGGACCTTCCGGTATTTCCAGAAAGAGCTACTGATTGCCCCTGTCTTACAATATCCCCAGGTTCTACAAGAGCTTTATTTAAATGGCAATATGTAACGGTGTATCCGTTTGTTGTTTCAAGCCGTACATAATTGCCGTTAAAGCTGTCATAAGAAGCATCTTCGACAACAGCGTCATAAACCGCTAAAACGTTTGTGTTTTCCTCAACTGCAATATCCAGCCCGTTGTGAAGCTCCTCCTTTTTTGTAACAGGGTTCACCCGGCTTCCATAATATGATGTTATAACCCCGGAAACAGGGGAAATAAACCCATCATTTACTGAATATTTTCGCTTGTCTGCGTTGCCATCTGCTTTTTTGCTTCTTCTGCATAAAAATCTTCTTTAGAGTTTATTTGAGTTAATATATCTTCATCTATACGAAAATCATTTAAATCCTCTACAACGGGAAGAACCACAAGAGGTTCTTCTTCCTCTGCCAGCTTAATTTCTTCCTGAACTACGTCTGTAGACACAAAGTTTTCAGGAACTGTTTGAACCTCTGCTTCCTTGTTAAACAGCGATTTTATGTTTTTCGTAATTCCTTCAGTTACACCAGTTACGTCATTGGTGTTAATGTTATTTGTTAATGCACTTTTAAGACTTCCCCTTAATCCGCCGAAATCTTCGGCGTTAAAAAGGCAAAGCACGGCTACAAAAACCAAAAAAACTGCACAAACAACGCATTGAGAAATAATAACCTCAATGTAACTGACTTTATCCGGCGCCGTTTCATTATGAATATGCCTGCTTCTTGAGTATCTGGCTGTTTTTCTTATTTCGCCGTCCATAAAAATATCCTCCTTTGCAATGATATAAATATATATGCAAAAGAGGACTAATATATGATTGTTTTATATTTCATAAGTCGCAGGCATTCTGCGTTTATGCTCCGAAGCATTATGATATTTATTAATTATTTCAATATCCTTAACCTCGCCTTCGCCTTTTTCAATAAATTTATCTATGGCGGCATAACTAACGCCCATTTCGGCTTCGTCCGTTTGCCCTTCAAAAAGCCCTGCCGACGGTGCTTTTTCTACAATTTCCTTTGGCGCATTTAAATAGCGCAAAAACTCAAATACTTCCGTTGCAGATAAATCGGCTATAGGGTTAAAATCATATGCGCCGTCGCCCCATTTTGTAAAGTAACCCATATAAGCCTCGCTTTTGTTGCCTGTCCCTGCCACTAAATAACCAAGTGTTTGCCCAATGGTATAAAGGGTTGTCATTCTAAGCCTTGGGTTAATATTATTTAAAGCCGCATCAGACGGCTTGCTCACTTTATTTAATTCATTCATTAACCCACGCTTAGGTTCAGTTAAGTCAACGGTAATAGTATCAATGCCGCCTTTTTCAGCAAGCAAATTTGCATGGTTTGTATCGGCCTCATAGTTTTGCTTTGTTTCACAAGGCATTATTACCCCCAAAACGTTATCCACTGCCATTTTGCATAAAAGCCCCACAAGGGCACTGTCTTTGCCGCCGCTGTTGCCGAAAACAATACCATTTGCCCGGCCTTTTTCCACATAATCTTTAATCCATTTAACCCGTTTCTTGCATTCCTTCTCATAGTCTCTCATAAGAAGCCCTCCTATTGTTTAGTATTATACCATTTGGCAAAATATTTATCCGCTTTAGCCACGCCGAAATCGTTTAAATGTCTGGGGTCTCTAAAGTCCTCATCAGTAAACAGTTCTGTGGCAATTAAGTTATAGTCCAGATAGTTTGCCCCTAAATCTTGTGCCATTGCGGACACTTTTCCATGTATTTTATCATAATTTTCAATATTTCTAAATGCCACTAACGAAATCGGAGCAGTTACAAGAACAAGTTCTATATCATTTTCCTCGCAAATCTTTGCAATATCATATACATAATTTCTTTGAACTTTAGACATTTTCCATTTTTCGCCGTCAATGCCCGTGCTTCGCTCTTCTTTTTCGTAATCTGCTTTGCTCATTATTATATCACAAAAAGTATATCCCAACGAACGGTAGTATTCAGTGCCGTTAGGTCTTGCCGCCGCTGTTACGCTCCCCCTTGCATTAACAAAATCAACAATACGCTTGTTGGCATAGGCAAAAAACTCCTGCTGATACCGTATTGCCTTAATATTATATTTTACTTTTTCCGGCAATGGAAAGCCGTTTTCGTAATAATCCTGTTTCAAATCCTCACTTCTCATTACTTTAAACAAATAATCAATTTGCTTCGGCTCAAAATCAACGTCTAAAACATGCCAGTAAACTTCCATTACTACAGTTTTGGGCTTTTGAGTGCGCAAGGCTTCCAAAACCGTGTAATAGGTGGAAGACGGAAGCTGGTTGGGAAGCCCTAGCTGATAAGAGCTAATGCCCATTTCAGCATTGATTTTTTCCGGGTCAAATGTGCAATAAGAATGAGAAGAGCCTACAAAAAGCATGTCTATGGAATTTTCCTTCAAAGCATAAAAGTCGTCAAATCTTTGCTTGCTCCAAACATTAATTCTGTTAAGAGAAGCGCATTTTTCATAAATTTCTCCGGCAAAAATCAACCCTGCTAAAATAACAAAAATAAACATAACCGTTGTTACTATTAATTTAAAATTGGAAGTAAATAAACGCTCCCGCATTGTAAAACACTCCAAACCATAAAATACATAATGTTAAAAACGAATAATAAGCAAAGCGGCAAACAGCAGGGATTTTCATTAGCTCCTCATGGATGTTTTTGTCGTCTGCAAAAAGCTCCACACCAAACATAAACACAAGCAAAACCGCCATTACTAAAAGCTCAAAAGCCGTTAACCCCATTGTGCTTAACGTTCTATACAAATAAGCAGGGCTTGCCCAATTTGAAAGACCTTTAAGCAAATTGGCGATTATATAAAACGCCTGACTGACAGTGTTTGCCCTAAACATAATTAGCGCAAGACAAAATAGCGTAAAAGTAATTAAAATTTGAACCGCCGCTTTCAGCCCTTTGCTTTCTTCCTTGCTTCTCACAGAAAATATTTGAAAAACTCCATGGAACGCACCCCACAAAACATATGTCCAGTTTGCGCCGTGCCATAAACCGCTTAAAACAAAGGTTATAAACATATTAAACTTTGCCCTTGCTTTGCCCTTTTTGTTGCCCCCAAGAGGAAAATATACATAATCCTTAAACCAGCCAGAAAGGGAAACATGCCATCTTGTCCAAAATTCCTGAATGCTTTTTGAAAAAAACGGTTGTTTAAAGTTTTGCATTAAATTAATTCCAAGCATTTTGGAACAGCCCACCGCAATGTCGGAATACCCGGAAAAGTCGCAGTAAATTTGAAAAGCAAAAAGAACCGTTGCGGCAATTAAAGCAAGCCCCTCATAATTGACAGGGGCTTGATAAACAGGGTTAACGCAAGCGGCAAGCCTGTCCGCTATTACCACCTTTTTGAAAAAACCTAAAGCCATATATTTAAAGCCCGTAACAATATTCTCGTATTTAAAAGTCTTTTTCGTAAAAAGCTGTGGCATTAAATTAGATGCACGTTCTATTGGCCCTGCCACAAGCTGTGGAAAAAAAGTTATAAACAGCGTAAACTTTAAAAAATTCCGCTCTACTTTCTGATTTTTCCTATAAACATCTATTGTATATCCTGTCGCCTGAAATGTGTAAAAAGAAATACCCATAGGCAAAATTATTGATAATTTCGGGTCTTTTATATGTATGCCCACCATATCTGCAAAATACAACAACGAATCAGTAAAGAACATTAAATACTTAAAAATAAATAAAAGGCTGAAATTCACAACAAGGCAAAGAACCAGCCATTTCTTCCTTCCCCTGCCCTCCTCTATTTTAACAGAGCAAAAATAATTGGTCATAACCGAAAACAGCAACAACACAATAAGCGCCGGATTCCACGCCATATAAAAAATCAGGCTTGCAACCAAAAGCAGAACCCACCTAAATTTATCCGCTATCATATAAAAACTAAAAATAACAACAACAAAAAACACAAGAAACGTAAAAGAATTAAAAATCACGCCGAACCCTCCGTTTTGTACCACATGATTTTAGCACAGCAGGGTTTTAATGTCAATTATGGCAAAAAAGAAAGAGCTGCGTAAATGCGGCTCTTAAACCCTTATTATTTTTATAGATTTTTATAAACATCTCCACGATTATTAGCGTTTATAATTTCTATTAATAAAATATCATCATCTATAGTAAAAAGTATCCTATAGTCCCCTACTCTTAGCCTAAACATATCACTAGCCTTTAGCTTTGAAATATCGCCAAGTTTAGGCAGTTTATAAATCGCTTTAAATATTCGTTCTTTTTGGTCTTTCGGTTGTTTTTCTATAAATTTCATTGCTTTTGCTTTTATTTTAATTTTGTAATTCATTAGGATCAAACCCCATTTCAGTTACAAAATCATTAAAGTCTATAGATTCAGACACGTCATTTTGAGATTCATGTATCATTTGCAAGTCTAACTCGTCCGGTTCAACTTCAGGTATGTTTAATATTTTTATATTTTGCAAAATTCCGATTACATATTTAAGTTGGCTCGTTGGAATATTGTCAATAAGTTTATGAGCTAATTCACGGTTCGACATTATTGTTGCCCCCTTTTAATATTCATCTTTCTTATCATTTTAACATTTTTTGATTCATTGTATAACATAATAAACTATTTATCAAGTAGTTATAAATAGTTATCAAATAGTATACTCAAAAGTTAAATAAAAACCGTAAAAAAGCGAGGGCTTTAATGTCTATAACAGTAAAAGAAAAAGAGCTGAACTAAATCCAACTCTTTCTCTCTTCTACCCATTAAAAGGTCGTTTATTCTAGGTTTTTAACATAAATCATAAAAAATTGCTAATTGACTTTCAATTAACCAGTCATCTAATTCTGATATAGAAATACAAAGGTGTTCATCTAAAACCTCTTGAGGAACAATATATTTATGTTTATTATACTCTATTATGTAATCTATATTATGAATTTCAACATATCTGTTATTTATCTTTTGAATTTGTACACACCCTTCTCTAATCTCTTCATACTTAGCATCAGTATCTACTCTGAGTTTTGCATTTATTCTAATATTATTGTTGAGATTATAAATTTCATGTGTTATATCATCCTTAAAAACAATAGAAGATTTTATGTTATCATAAATAAATGATAACACTCCTAAAACATATTTTTCAGGCATTCCATTTATATTAGAATAACTTTCAAAAGAAAAATAATATGCAAGTTACATGATATACATTAAATTTTTTTCGGATATATGTAATTTGAAATGTTCTGTTTTTTTATAATATGTTCTATAGTATTCAATTAAAATTCTGTCATCCGTTTCAGAAATTGATGATATTTCATGAGTTACTGCATTCCTTATTAATTTTAAAATTCTGTATATGAATTCCCTAATAATATCTAGATCTTTACTTTTATCGGTTACATTCATACTTAGACATCTTTGTCTAAATGAGTCACCAGATATTTTTCCACCTTCCTCCAAAATCAAATCAAACATATTAAAAATCATATTTGCAGTTGCAATTATTGATAAGTCTATGGTTGTACTATTAAATACCATACTAATTCCTGTAAATTGTTCAATAACATCATATTCTTCGCCATTTTCACGTTTACGTGTACTTGATGAAAATTTACCCGATTCTAAAAAATTATGCTTAAAACCACTTGTATCTACTATTTTTTTATAATCAATTGCTAATTTACTTAGCTCCATATTATCCCCTTTAAAATATTTATTAATAGACTGAAAAAGATTCAACCAGTAAATTTATCCTTAAATCCCCAATTCCCTCCGTTTCTTATTCAAATGCCCAACAATCCCCTCTGCGGCGACGTGGGGGTCTGTTTCAACATAGAACTTTCCGCCGAGAAGCCCCTCGATGTCGTCGGTTAAAATTTTTGAGACAACGGAAGAGCCGATGATAGGCGGCACTAACCCAACGTGGGTGAAAATGCCAAGGGCAACAGCCCACGTGCCGATGGAAACGGCTTTTTCATGCTGTAGCTCCGGGGCAGATGCCGCAACGGGTAAATCTTTTATGGAAACGCCTAAATATGCGGCTAAAGCCCCAACTAAATCCCCAATTCTGGAGTTATCTACACAACTTCCCATGTGAAGCACGGGTGGGAGGGGTGCTCCAAGCCCAGCGGCTTGCCCAACAGCGGTGAGCACGGCTAAAAGCTTTTCTCCGGCATATTTTGAAGCCCCTTCGGGTGAAAGGAAGCCGTATTTTGCAAGGGCATGAGCCGTACAGCCGGTTGCCACAACCAAAACGTTGTTTGCAAGTAAATCTTTAACCATTTCTACGGTGGTTTCGTCTTGGGTTGCTTTTACGTTATTACAGCCCACAACCCCTACCGCCCCTAAAATATTGCCGTTTTTAATGTTGTCTACAAGAGGTTTTAAAGGGTCTTCGGCGTTAACTTTAGAAAGAGCGGCTACAATGGCTTCAACGCTGAAACCGCCCCATGCCTCGCTTTTGTGTGGAGGTATATTAACTTTGGATTTATCTCGGTTTGCGTAATTTTCAATGGCGCATTTTACGATTTTTTCAGCGGCATGGTCCGCTTCCTCAAAATCGACTGGTATATGTATTGCTCCCGGAAGTTTTCCGATTGGCATTGTAGTAATAATTTTAGTGTGGTAACAGGAAGCCACTTTTGTGACAGACGGCATAAAACACTGAACGTCTACAATCATCGCTTCTACTGCTCCGGTGATTATTGCAAGCTCCTGGCTTAAGAAGTTTCCGCAAAGCGCAAGGCCTTGTCGCATTAAAACTTCGTTTCCGCTGCAGCAAACGCCGCATACGTTAATGCCCTCTGCTCCTGCGGTCTTCGCTTCATCATTAAGCTTCCTTGCCCATTCTACAACTTTTTCGCTAACTTGTGGCATATGCCCGTGAACAATTATGTTAACTTTGTTTTCGCATAGAACCCCCATATTCGCTTCGCTTTTAACAGGTGATGGTATGCCAAACATTATGTCCTGAATATCTGTGCCGATTTGAAGCCCTGCGTATCCGTCTACAAGCCCCAATTTTGCGGTGGATAGTAGCAGGTTAACCGGGTCGCCGTCTACGCCCATTGTAGTTTGGTGCATTGCGGTTCTGATTTCTTTGTCTGCGTTTTTAGGCAAAACGCCAAGCTTTTTCCAAACTTCCAAGCGTTCCCCCGGAGCGGTTGCTTCAACCCATTTCATTGTTTCGTTTTTGTAATTGCCGAAATCCTCTAAAGCTAAAACAGCAATTTCCCGGGCTATTTCTTTGTCGCTTTTGCCTTCGGTATTTATTTTTAGCTTTGCCGCTACTGATTTTATTTTTTCCGTTCCTGCAAGAGGATAAGGCGCTTTGTCTTCACAAGTAAGCAAAAGAGCTTCCGCCGCTTCGTAAGCGTGGTCCGCATGAGAAGCCGCTCCGCCAGCAACAGTTCTTAATAAGTTTCTTGCAACAATTACATGGGCGTCCGCTCCGCAAATTCCCTCTTTGGGTTCTCCGAAGGGGTTAATTCTGCAAGGGCCTTGCAAACAATTGCGGCAGCAAACCCCAAGCTCGCCGAAGCCGCATTGGGGCTGTTGCGCCTCATATCTGTCCCAAGTGGTTTCAACACAATCCTTGCAAGCTTTATTAAGCATCATCTGGGCAGCCGGGTCTATTGTTTTAACTATGTCAGCCATGTCTATTCCTCCCTATTATAATTAATCTTGATTTTGATTAACGGTTAATTCCTTTAATAGCTCTTTGCGTTTGTTTTTACTAAAGCTGTCGGCTTCGGAAAAGCTAAGGGCTTTTGTCGGACATGCCCTAACACACGCCTGACCATCTTTGTTTTCCACGCATAAATCGCATTTGCTTACAGCATTTTTATTTTTTATGTAAGTTTCTTCAATTGCGCCGAAAGGACAAGCCATAACGCACATAAAACATCCGATACATTTGTTTTCATCATGCAAAACCCCATTTGTTACGACATCTTTGTAAAGAGATTTTGTAATACATGCCTTAACACACTGTGGTTCGTCGCAATGGCGGCACTGCAAAGGGAAAGAACCTCTGCCGCTTTTTTCAACAAAAATCCTTGCAAGAGGCAAATTGCTTTCTGCAACTGCGCAGAAAAGGTTTTTTGATAATGAATGGGCCACTGCGCAAGCAAGTTCGCAGGAATGACAAGATAAGCATTTTGAATCATCAACATAAATCTTCTTCATAGATTCACCCGGTTTAGTAATATTTTTACCAGGCTTCTCACCTGCCTTATTTTTATTATATATCTACAAATTTTTGTAAATATACACAACAATTATAATATATTCAAACAAATATTGCAATATATTAGTCATTATTATATAATATATTAGTTTAGCAACAGGGATAAATTGTGGAACAGTCCTAAATTTTTAAATTCTAATTAAACTTTAATTTCTAAGGAGGCAATATATATGTTAATAAATATAAATGGGCAAAAATGCTATGCTGAAAATGGTGAATATATTTTAGATGTTGCGAAAAAATATAATATAGATATACCTACGTTATGTGACCATGAAGCTTTTGAGGGGCAAGCTTGCTGCCGTCTGTGCCTTGTGGAAATTGAGGATAACGGCAAAAAAGGTGTTGTTGTTTCATGTGTTTACCCTGTAAAAGATGGTTTGATGGTTTTTACTGAAACGCCGAAAATTGCAAAGCTTAGAAAAAACATTTTAACTTTATTAAAACAAAAAGCTCCGGGGGCCTCCGGGCGTATAGATTTATATTTTGAAAAATACGGCATAAAAGTTGATGATTCCGAAAAAAACCAAAAATGCATTTTGTGCGGGCTTTGTACACAAGCCTGTAAAATTCTTGGAAATTCCGCAATTTCACCCGTAGGCCGAGGGATAGGAAAGGAGATACAAACGCCTTTTAACGAACCTGCCGAGGCTTGCATAGGCTGCCTTGCCTGTGCCTCTGTTTGCCCTTGCAGCGCAATAGATTATTCCGAAAATAACGGCGAAAGAACAATTTGGGGCAAAACTTTTACTCTTGAAAAATGTAATAAATGCGGAAAACCATTTGCAACAACAGAAGAAATTAATTGGATGGAAGAAAAAGGCATTGAACTTGATAAGTTATGTAAAAAATGCAGAAGAAAAGCATCTGTTGAAAGTATCATCTAATTTTACAAGGATTTTACATAAAACAAAAGCTAATTTTACATCAGCAACTTATCATTTTATTGATAAGGGGTGAATTTCGTTGAGCAAAATAGAAATTACCGATGGAAATTTATTTTACGGCAATTTCCAAGCTTTAAAATCTATTAATATAAGCATTGAAGAAAAAGAAATAACAGCGTTTATTGGGCCTAGCGGCTGCGGAAAAAGCACCCTTCTCCGTTCTATAAACAGAATGAATGACTCAATTGACGATTGCAAAATAACAGGTTCCTTTACGTTAGACGGTACCGATATTTATAAGCTTGAACCAGTATCAGAACTTAGAAAAAAAGTCGGAATGGTTTTTCAAAAGCCTAATCCGTTCCCTATTAGCATTTATGACAACGTTGCTTACGGACCAAGGATTTTTTATAAAAAATCTAAGCAAGAGCTTGATGAAATTGTAGAAACAAGCTTAAAACATGCTGCGCTTTGGGACGAAACAAAAGACCGGCTAAAGAAAAATGGGCTTGGCTTGTCGGGCGGGCAGCAGCAGCGTTTGTGTATTGCAAGAGCTTTAGCGGTTTCACCGGAAGTTTTGCTTATGGATGAACCAACAAGTGCTCTTGACCCAATTTCCACTTTAAAAATTGAAGATTTAGTATTAGAATTAAAAGAAAAATTTACCTTAATTATTGTTACCCACAACATGCAGCAGGCGGCGAGAATCTCAGACAAAACAGCCTTTTTCCTACATGGTGAGGTTGTGGAATTTGGTACAACGGAGCGTATTTTTGCTCACCCCGCCGACAAGCGCACTGAGGATTACATTACAGGTAGATTCGGATAATAGGGGGATTTATAATGAGAGCTAAATTTGAAAAAGAACTTAAAATTTTACATGATGATTTAGTAGAAATGGGTTTTTTAATTGAAAAAGCCCTTGTTAATATAATAAAAGTTTTGGAAGAATATGACGAAAATGCATTGCAAATAATAAGAGAATGCGAAGAACAGGTTGACAAGCTTGAACAGAAAGTACAAAGTAATGTTTTAAGGCTTTTATATTCCCAACAGCCTGTGGCTAAAGATTTGCGCTCCGTTTCCGCGGCTCTTAACTTAATTACAGATATGGAAAGAATCAGCGACCAGGCTCTTGATATTTCTGAAATTGCCATTTTGTTTAAAGGCAAAAAAATGATTAAAAAACCAACTCATATTATAGAAATGATTCAAAAATGCATGATTATGGTTAACAAAAGTATAGATGCTTTTGTTATGCAAAGCGAGGAAATAGCTAACAGTGTTATCGCAGCCGACGACGAGGTTGACCAATTATTTTTATATATAAGAGATGAACTTATAGAGCTTATTAACGAAGATAAAACTGTGGGCGAGCAAGCCATTGACTTAATTATGATTTCCAAATATCTTGAAAGAATTGCAGACCACGCTGTAAATATAAGCGAATGGGTTATTTTTAACATCACCGGGGAGCATAAAAATTATCCCCTTTTATAGGAGAAAAGTATATGACACATGAGATTTATGTTGTTGAAGATGAAGAAAACATTCGTGAATTGATTTGTGTGACGTTGCAATCTGCAAATTTCAAAGTAAGCACTTTTGAAAATAGCGACGAATTGTTTAGGGCGTTGGAAAACAGACTCCCTTCATTAATTTTATTAGATATAATGCTACCAAGGGAAAGCGGATACGAAATTATTAAACGCTTGAAACGTGTAGACGAATTTAGGCATTTGCCTATAATTTTCTTAACTGCTAAATCTGCCGAGGTTGACAAAGTTCAAGGGCTTAATTTAGGGGCAGATGATTTTATTGTTAAGCCTTTCGGAGTGCTGGAGCTTATTGCTAGAGTTTCCGCTGTTATTAGGCGTTGCGTTGTTGAGCCCGTTCAAGAAATAAAAGTAAACTATAAAGACCTTATGATTTCCCTTAACGAAAAAGCTATATATAAAAACTATGAAAGAATTCCTCTAACTTTTAAGGAATACGAATTATTTTTATACTTTCACAGAAATAAAGGAATTGTACTATCCAGAGAAAAGCTTTTAGAGCAGGTTTGGGGGTTCAATTTCGACGGGGAAACAAGAACTGTAGACGCCCACATAAGGTCTTTACGAAACAAGCTTAATGACAACTCATTAGAGCCTCAATACATAAAAACTGTTAGAGGACATGGGTATATGATGATTAGATAATATACTACTTAACCACATAAATTGGCACTGCCTTGCGGCGAATTTTACTTGTGGACTTCGTCATCAACTTCTTGTGTGCCGCTAGCACACGGCGTCGTCTCTTCCTTGCCACAAGCAAAATTTGCTCGCAACTCAGTACTAATTTATATGGTTAAGTAGTATACATTTTAAAGAGCGGAGGATTTAAGAAGTGAAAAAAATTAAACTTTTATTTGCGCTTCTTATTTTTTGCGCTCTTTTCTTTTTTTCATGTGCATGTTTCTTTGTGTTAAGGGGTGAAATTAATTGGTTTCACACCTTGCTTTCAGCAAAAATAGTTTTGATTTTTCTAATTATCTTAGTTCTCTTCATACTTTCATCAAATTATATTTTAAATATGTTTGAAGCCAAGTTAATTCGTTCTTCTAAAGACCTTAAAAGATATATTAAAGATAAAATCTTTTTAAATAGCGAAACTGCACATTACGTTGCACCGCTGGACGAGCTTAAGGCTTTTGAAATTTCTATAAATAAACTTATAAATAAAATAACCTATTCCATTGTTGAATTAAATGAAAAAAGCGAAGGAATACAAAACATTTTAAGCTCAATGGAGCAGGGTTTTATTATGCTTGACGAAAACTTTTGCGTGCTTTTAATAAATAATAAAGGGCTGGAATTTTTAAACCTCCCTGAAAACACAATTAATGATAAAATAACAGCATATTACAGGAATACAATATTTGTAGATTCTTTGAATGAAGTTAAAAAAACTAAAAAATATATTTCAATTGATATTATAAAAGAAAAATTAGTTTTGCGTTTTTCAATTGCACCGGTTGCAAATAAGGGTTTTGTTGTCTTAATAAGCGACGTTAGTGAAATTGTTCGTTTGGAAAAAATAAGAAGTGATTTTGTTGCTAACGTTTCCCATGAGCTTAAAACTCCTCTTACATCTATTACAGGCTTTTCGGAGCTTATAGCCAGCGGACTTGTAAAAGACCCTGAAAAAATGATTATTTTTAATGAAAAAATAAATAAAGAGTCAAAACGCCTTATAAGGCTTGTGGAAGATTTATTAACCCTCTCCTACGTTGAAAACACAAAAAAAGGAGAAGAGGACTATCAAACAGAAATGGTTGATATAAATGGAATTTTCAGCTATGTCTTCGACGTTTGCTCTTTCCAGATGAAAGATAAAAATATAAAGCATTCTATTTTTGGAGAATTAAGCATTTTTGCAAATAGCGACCATATGCACACTCTTATATTAAATCTTGTTGAAAATGCCGTTAAATACAACAGGCAAAACGGCAATATTTTTGTCCATCTGTTTTCAGATGAAAGCGGCAAAGGTTTTACCGTTGCAGACACGGGCATAGGCATAAGCCAACCCGATGTGGACAGAATTTTTGAAAGGTTTTACCGTGTTGATAAAGCAAGGAGCAGAGCTACAGGGGGCACTGGCCTTGGTCTTTCAATTTCAAAACACATTGTCTCCCTTTATAACGGAGAAATTTCTGTTACAAGCAGTGAAAGCGGAACTTCTTTTCGAGTTTGTTTTCCAAAAGGGCTTTAATTTCCAATAGATATGGTGTATAATGATTTGTGTATAACCTCTATAAAATGGAAATAATCATCTAAAGGATGTGTGCCTGTTGGATAAAGTAAAGAAATTTATTATAAATAAAATTGCCATAAAAGGTCATAGCTTAGTAAAAGAAAAGGGCTATAAGTATTTATTATGGCTTGTTTTTTTGTTAATCGCCTTTATATTAGTTGGTGAAAGATATATTTATTTTTTTGTCGCTCTTGTATTGCTCCCATCTATTTCCGTATTAAGCTATTTTTTATTTTGGCATTACTGGCTTTACGACAGGTTATCTGAAAAAGTTATAATCCCTCAGGATTTAAAAATTTTTGATGATTTATCCGATAGCAACATAAAGCAGTTTGCCGGTTTTATTCATACAGTAGCAGGTTTTCCGGCTTACAAAAACACCCGTGTTAATTACTTTAGAAATAAAAACATGTTTTTGCAATATATAAAAGAAGAAATAGCAAAAACAAAGAAAAACGTATTTGTTCAAATAAATAAAAAAGATTTTTCAGAAGTTTTGCCCTTACTTAGTTTTGAAGACAAAACTATTGATTTAAAAGTGATTGAGCAAGAGAGTTACAATTATTTAACAAGCAAAATAAGTTATGTCATTATAGACAACAACAGCGCTTATATTTTCGGCAAAGACATTTGTGTTTCTCTTCGTGGAGATGCTGTTTACAGCATGACAGTTTTATTTTTTAATACATGGGATTATATATACGGCTCTGACACCGATGTTACCGAATATCACCCTACAATTAATTATTTAGAAGAAAAAGGGCTTATTCAGCCGTTTTATATTAAACCAGACAGCAACGAGCATATAATTCATAGTTTATTTTTTAAAGCATTAATTGACTCAAAAAATTATGTTTATATTGAAACACCCCAAATTAATTTTGAGCCCGGTCTTGTTAAAGCCTTAATAATTGCGGCGCAAAACGGCATAGAGATTATAATTGTTACTAAAAAGCAAAAATTACTGCATTTGCCCCGAGCAAAATATATTTTA
This sequence comes from uncultured Eubacteriales bacterium, assembly GCA_964545475.1. GTDB lineage: Bacteria > Bacillota > Clostridia > Lachnospirales > JAISER01 > CAZJGG01. The sequence continues at coordinate 23,272 of CAZJGG010000028.1, forward strand.
AATATTCTTGATGAATATGGTATTGAATTTTACTTTACCGAAAAAAACATTATTACAAACAAACTAATATCCGATGATTATATTTGTGTTCTTCATATGTCGGAATCGGCTGTTTCAAGCTTTAGCGCAGAATATTCCTGCGGTTTGTTTATTTCAGATATAAATATAATTTCAGAGCTCAAAAATGAGTATTTACAGAGTTTAAGTAAAATTAGGGGGACAGAAAATGTATAAAACAGTTAATTCAGAGATAGTTTACAAAGGAAAAATTATTGATGTTACCAAAGATATTATTACTTTGCCAGACGGCAGAGAAGCATCCCGAGAGGTTGTTTTGCATAGCGGTGCGGCGGCTATAGTTCCGGTTTTGGATAATGGAGATATTGTTTTTGTGCGCCAATACAGACACCCTGCAATAGAGCTTGTTCTTGAAATTCCAGCCGGTACTTTTGAAAAAAGCGAAGAGCCTTTTATTTGCGCTAAAAGAGAGCTTGAAGAAGAAACAGGCTATTATTCAGACAACATTACTTTTGCTTTTAAAATGTTTTCCGCAATCGGCTTTTGCGATGAGGTTTTGCACATTTATATAGCCAAAGACTTAAAGCAAAGCAAGCAAAACCTTGACCCAGATGAATTTATTACAATAGAAACTTATCCTTTGCAAAAAGCTATAGATATGATTTTTTCGGGGGAAATTAAAGACAGCAAAACAATTGCAGGAATACTGGCATATAGAGAACTAAGTAGATAAATACTTAAACATATAAGGCATGTCTTAACTTTTTTCTTCATATAATGGCATTGGTGGATAATTCATTAGCGCCATTATATGAAGAAAGGACAGATCTTTTATGCATAAAAAGAAGAAAAGTAATATCGGAAGAAAACAAGCAATAATTTTTATATTACTTTTAGGTCTTGCAGCAGGGATAGTTTTGGGCTGTGTTTCTGCGCAAACATACAATTCCGGCACAATTTCTTCATACCTAAATTCTTACCAAAACCAACCGCCTGTTTTTTCATCAGCTTTTTTTAAATATTTGAAATATATTATAATTATCTGGTTTTTAGCCTTTGTTCCGGCAGGTGGTTTTTTTGTGTTTGTAATAAACTTGTTTAAAGGGGCAAGCATAGGTTTTACAGCAGTTATTATGTATAATGCGCTGGGGCAGGCAGGGCTTTTTACTTTTATAAAAATGTCTTTACCCCACATTTTATTATTCATTCCTGCTAATTTAATTGTTTCGTACTTCGCAATTTATTACATATTTTATGCCCTTTCCCGTAAAAAAGAAAATGCCAAATATCCTAATGAATATTTGGGCAAATATGTATTTATATTAATATTTGGCATTATTATTTCTTTGCTAACAGCATATATTGATGTAAATATTTTTCCGTTTATTCTTTAATCAAAGCATCATAAACTTCACTTTTAGAAATTTTTCTTTCCTTAGCAACCGCTTTCATAGCGGTTTTTTTGTCCCAATTGTTGTTTTCCATATACAATTTTACATGCTCTTGGAGAGATAAATTTTCAAATTTTTTAGCGTTTTCTTGTTCAATTTCCTGTTGTGTTATTCCTGCTAAAACTAATACAAATTCGCCTTTCGGCTCGTTGTTTTCATAAAATTCAACTGCTTCAGAAAGCGTTGTCCTAAATATTTCTTCAAATTTTTTAGTAAGCTCCCTTGTTATAGCAATGCTTCTGTCCCCCATAACCTCCAGAATATCTTGTAAAGTCTTCTTTATATGATGGGGTGCGGCGTAGAAAACTATTGTTCTTGTTTCTTTTTTAAGCTCATTAAGGGCGTTAATTCTCTGGCTTTTTTGCACAGGTAAAAAACCTTCAAACACAAATTTCCCTGTAGGAAACCCAGAAAGAGCAAGGGCAGTAACAGCCGCAGTCGCCCCGGGAGCAGCAGTTACGGGAACTTCATTTTCATAACAAAGCTTAACTATTTCTTCTCCCGGGTCAGAAATACATGGCATTCCGGCATCTGTTACTAAAGCAATGTCCTGCCCGGCTTTAAGCCTTTCAATTAGCTTTTGACCTTTTTCAGCGGCGTTATATTTATAATAGCTTGTTAGCGGCGTTTTTATATCATAAAAATTTAAAAGCTTTTGTGTATGCCTTGTATCCTCCGCCGCAATAAGGGAAACTTCTTTTAAAATGCGCAGCACCCGTAAGGAAATATCCTCTAAATTTCCTATAGGTGTTGCGCAAATGTAAAGTGTACCGTTCATAAAATTCACTACCTGTATTCTATTTTTAAATTTCTTTTTATTACAGAATAAAGCATTTTGCAAAGCCTACGCTCATATAAGGAAAGTCTGAAACAAATGTATCCCTCAATATTAAGTCTTTTCGTTTCTTTAATAAACTGCGTTAATTCACTGCACATTTTCTCGTTATCATTAAGAAAAAGTAAAGCTTTAAATATTTTAAACAGTTTATAACGCCCGCTTATTATAACGTTTTTTTCTAAAATAATGTCCTGCATAAGCTCTACTAACGGCTTTGCTTCAAATTTATCCTCATTTATTTTTAAAAAATATTCGCCTTTCAAGTACCCTTCAGAATTTACAAAATCTTGTATATCACAGTAATAAAAATCAGTTATTTCCTGAATATAATTGGCTGTGCAAATTGTAATTTCTTTCATGCAATCACATCCGATAGGTTATATATTAAAATATATGCGCTTAGGCTAATACACTTACATTGTCTGATTTATTAATGCTTGTAAATCATTCTCGTTAAAATGATAATTTTTTCTGCAAAAGTGACAATGCAAGTCTGCCTTGCCGTCCTCTTCCAAAATTTTTACTAAATCATCTTTGCCAACGCTAATTAAGGCTTTTGTAACCCTATCTCTGTCGCAATTGCAATAATATGAAACAGGTATGGTTTCTGTAACTTCATACCCAAAACATCCAACAGTACGTTCAATTAAATCTTCAATTGTGTTACCCTCGTCAAAAAACGTTGTAATATATGGAAGAGCTTGCACGTTTTCCTCTAGCTTTTTGGCTATCTCATCGTCACACCCAGGCAAAAGCTCAATAATAAAGCCACCAGCGTGTTTTATTGTATGGTCAACGTCCACTAAAACCCCTAGGCTTACAGCAGACGGAATTTGCTCGGAAATAGACAAATAGCTTGCTATATCCTCTGCAACTTCTCCGGAAACAAGCTCAATTTTTCCAACATAAGGCTCTTTTAGCCCTAAATCCTTTATAACTGTTAAAATCCCCTTGCCTATTGCTCCGCCAACGTCAAGTTTTCCGTTTGGCTTAAGAGGTAGTATTACGTTGTTTTGATAAGGAAACCCCTTTACTCTTGCTTTGTTGTCGCCTGTAACGGTTATTCCTTGAATCGGTCCATCCCCTTGGACTGTTATTGTAACTAAGTCACCGTCATTTTTCAGAGTTGTTCCGAAAATTGAAGCCGCTGTTAAAAGCCTGCCTAGTGCCGCCCCAACAACAGGCGAACAGTTATGCACTTTCATTGCCTCGTTTACCATATCTTTTGTTCTTGCATAAAAACCGCGTATCAAACCGTTTGCGGCTGTTACACGTTTTATAGTATCACTCATTGTTAATCCCCTTTTTTTCGTTTTGTTTCTCTCTGTTTCTTTTTGTCATTAAACCGCCGATTTTTCCGCTTTCTTTTGCCGTAAGAGACTTCCAGCCGCTTTTATTAACTTTATTCATTAACCCCAACTCTTCGGCTATTTCAAATTTTAATAAATCGTTTTCAGTTAAAACCTTTTCTTTCTTTTGGCTAATTTTTCTAGGTTTTTTTTCTGTCATATCGAACACCTCTAATTAATTATGACAGTTATTTCTATTATTTAAACCTGACCATTGCTAAATCTTCTTTGGTAACCCCTTTTAATACATATAAAAATCCGAAATACACTATAACACCAATAAAAATTGATAAAATACAGGCGAAAGCATTGTTAGGTATGAGCATAAACAGCAGTTTATAAAGCCAAAAACAGGTTATTCCCATAACAACTGCGGCTATAGCAGGCTTCATCACCGCTTCACCTAATTTAAGCTTATTGCCTTTTCCCATAATCCGTTTAAGCACAATAACATCAATAATCGCCGCTACTAAATAACAGCAAATTGTACTTATAACTGCACCGCCTACATTTAGAGGAATTTCAATACCAAATATATTAATTGATTTTATAGGAACTAAAAAATATGTTAACGGTATTTTTACAACAGCACCGCAAAGCGCAGCAATTGCCGGAATTTTCACATACCCCGAACCTTGCAACATACCTGTTAATATTTGTGTAAAAGAAAGAATTATTATGCTAAACATGCCGTATCTAAGTAAATAACCACCGTCCGGGTATTTTGGAAATAGCATAAGTAAAATTTGGTCGCTTAAAACGCCGATTCCTATTGCCGCCGGAATTGAAATAAGCATTGTAATTCTTATAGTAGTATTAATTTTATTGTTTGCCGTTGCTTTATCACCTTTTGCTATGGAATATGCAATTGTGGGCAAAGCGGCCGTTGCCATTGCCGTTGAAATAGATATAGGAAGAGTTGTTAGTGTACCGTATTTACCAGTTAAGAGACCGTAAAGCCCCTCCACTTCATTAGCAGAATATCCGCTTGCTAAAAGCCGGGCATTTACCATTTTCATATCAATTAAATTTGTCATGCTTAAAATAGCAGTACCAGTTATTATTGGAATTGCCGTAAAAAACAAATCTTTTATTATAACTTTGTTCTCTTCCTTAAAGCTTCCCGGGTTTTCTTTTATTTTTTTAATGATTTTAGGCTTAAACTTAAAATAAATAAAAATTAAGCATATTAAACCGGCAAGTGCGCCAATACCTGTACCTGATGTTCCACCAGCCGCACCTCTAGCTACGTCCTGGCTTCCCAGCATAAACATATAGCATAAAAACACGCTGAAAACAGCGTTAAAAATTTGCTCAATAATTTGAGAAACCGCTGTAGGAACAGTGTTATTCATGCCTTGAAAATATCCTCTAAAAACGGACATAATAGCAACAATAAACACAGTAGGAGACAATGCTATTATAGAATAATAGCTTCTTGGGCTGCTTATAAAATAGGTGAACCATTCTGCCCCGAAGAACATAAACAATGAACCGATAAGCCCTAATGACCCTGAAACTATTAATGATACTCTAAAAACTCTATGAGCGTTTTCGTATTGCTTTAAAGCAAGCCTTGCAGAGACCATTTTTGATATTGCCGCCGGAAGCCCTGCCGACGACAAAATAAGAAAAAACGTATACAAATAAAATCCCGCTGCGTATATGCCGTTTCCTTGATTTCCAATCATAGACGTTAGCGGAAGCCTGTATAAAAAACCAATAAGCCGGACAAAAAGTCCGGCAAATGCTAAAATTGCAGCTTGTTTTACAAAATTTCCCGACTTGCTCAAAGTGTACACCTCAAAAATTTAACCGTTATAACGTTCTTCAATTTCTTTTGTAATTCTTTCAATAAATTCATTAAGAGGGGTTGCACCTTCCTCGCCTTTACGGCTTCTTACAGCAACTGTGCCATCAGCTTCTTCTTTTTCTCCCACAACAAGGACAAAAGGAATGCGCTCATTTCTAGCTTCTCTTATTTTATAACCGATCTTTTCCGCTCTGAAATCTCCTGTTACTCTAATGCCTTTTGCTTTAAGTTTAGTAATTACGCTGTCTGCATAGTCGTTAAATTTATCTGAAATTGGTAAAACAATAGCCTGAACAGCAGAAAGCCATGTTGGCAATGCCCCTGCATACTTTTCAATAAGCATAGCAAGCGTACGTTCATAACAACCAATTGACGTTCTGTGAAGAACAATTGGGTATTTCTTTGTGCCGTCTTTGTCCACATATGTCATGTTAAAACGTTCCGCAAGGGCAAAGTCAATTTGCACTGTAATTATTGTATCTTCTTTGCCATAAACATTTTTAAACAAAATGTCAAGCTTTGGTCCATAAAAAGCGGCATCCCCTGGAGCTTCTTTAAATTCTATGCCCATTTCGTTTAAAAGCTTATACATTGTGTTTTGAGCATCTTCCCACATTGCATGGTCGCCTACGTATTTATCTTTGTTATCTGGATCCCATTGAGAAAACTGATATTTAACATCATCTTCAATGCCAAGTGTTTTCATAAAATAGTTAATTAAATCTACAACGCCTTTAAACTCGTCTTCAAGCTGTTCTCTTGTACAAGCAAGATGCCCCTCGGAAATTGTAAACTGGCGCACACGAATAAGCCCATGCATTTCCCCGGAAGATTCATTTCTAAAAAGTGTTGAAGTTTCGCCGTAACGAATAGGCAAATCTCTGTAGCTGTGCTGTTCTGCGTTGTATATTGTAAACTGGAACGGGCAAGTCATTGGGCGAAGAGCAAAAACTTCCTCGTCTTTTTCCTCGTCTCCAAGAATAAACATACCGTCTCTGTAATGATCCCAGTGACCAGACATTTTATATAAATCGCTTTTTGCAAAGAAAGGAGTTTTAGTAAGGACATAACCTCTCTTTTCTTCCTCATCCTCAACAAAACGCTGCATTAACTGAACAACTTTCGCCCCTTTAGGCATAAGGAGCGGCAAACCTTGCCCTATAACATCAGAAGTTGTAAAAAACTTAAGTTCACGCCCAAGCTTGTTATGATCTCGTTTTTTAGCTTCTTCTTTTAGGGTAATATACGCTTCTAATTCAGAAGCTTTCGGAAAAGCCGTTCCATAAATACGGCTTAACATTTTATTTTTTTCGCTGCCCCTCCAATAAGCCCCGGAAGAACCTGCTTCATTAGTAAGTTTAACCGCCTTAACAACTTTAGTGCTAACAACATGAGGTCCTGCGCATAAATCCACAAAATCCCCTTGTTTATAAAACGTAATTACCGCATCTTCCGGCAAGTCGTTAATAAGCTCAACTTTATAAGGCTCATTTGCCTCGGTCATAAGTTTCAAAGCTTCTTCTCTAGGCAGAGTAAAACATTCTATTTTCAAATCTTCATTAATAATCTTTTTCATTTCCGCTTCAATTTTGGTTATTTCCTCGGCTGTAAACGGTTTATCGTTGTCAAAGTCGTAATAAAAGCCCTCGTCGGTGGCAGGTCCTATAGCAAGTTTAGCGTTTGGAAAAAGCCTTTTAACAGCCTGAGCCAAAATGTGAGATGCACTGTGGCGAAACGCCCGTCTGCCCTCTTCCTCTTCAAACGACAAGTTAGTAACATTGCCGTCATTCAATAAAATTTTCATTAAAAATCACCTCGCGAATTTGTCCTCTAAAACTATATCACGATTATTTTAAAATTACAATATTTTTAATAAAATTACTTGACTAATCTACATTTCATCAGATTTCCAGGCTACTAGAGCAATTTGACAAAACATTGACAGGTGTGGAGCGGAAACAGCAAACGTTTCACCGCTGTTTTCGCGAACATAGCTGTTTATGTTTTTGCAAATAGCTATAATGTTTGTCACAAAACAAGCAGAGCTTGCATAATTTAGTGTGAGGAAAGAAGTTTTCCCTAGACTAACTTAACGTGAGTTCGACGAAGTCGAAAAGCCGCTTTAGCGGCTTAATTGCGCAGCAATTCTCATGTTATGAGCGACAATTTACGGCGGCTTTTTCCGCAAATTGTGGGAATATAATCAAAGTTCGATAAAAATTATGTTTATTATAATTTTCGTCGAACTCACATTAACTTATTAAGGAATGGTGATATCTATGCTAACTCTATCAAACTTAAAACAAGGTCATATAGCTATGGTTAAAGAACTCATTGCAACAGGTTCCATGCGAAGAAGGCTGTTAGACATAGGGCTTGTTAATGGCACGTATGTTGAATGTATCCAGGCAAGCCCGTTAGGGGACCCTGTGGCATACTTAATAAGAGGAGCTGTTATTGCGCTTCGCAGCGAAGATTCCAATCAAGTATTAGTTGAATAATATTTAAAACAATTAAAGTCAGGTGATATGAATGGGCTTAAGTAATCAATCCGTTGGAATGAATGCTATTGATTCGGAATTTGTTATCAAAAAATTAAACCCGTCCGATAAAATCATTGCGCTTGCGGGAAATCCCAACGTTGGTAAAAGCACGGTTTTAAACGTAAGAGTAATTTGGAACTGTATCAGCTGGAGTGGATTTTGCTTGTTGGGTAGTACCCTAGTTTCAAACTTTTCTGAACAATTAGTATATTATCATTGACAATTCGCTATATATTTACTATAATATGTACTTGAGGTACATATTATAGTAAATATAAGATACAAAGGAGAAAAAATAATGAAAGTAACTAATGATAGCTATACAATTATTGCGGCAAAACATGAACTTGCCGAAGCTTATAAAACTAGTTATCTAGAGACTCAAAAAGCACTGGGTGGTGTTTTGCAGGCAGACTCTTTAAATTTGAGAAACAATTACTCAAGAATTGACAGAGCATTTAAAGACAGTGACCTACATAAAATTATTTTGCGTACAAATTTCAAGCCGTATGGCGAAAGTTTAGAAGATTTTATGCAATTAATATCACATGATAAAGCTTATATATCAAATTTAGCTGTTGTTGAAGCCGCTTCTGAAATGGGGTATTATGAATTAAGAATAGTTGCATCTGGAGATAATGTATGTAAATATTGTAAAAGCATGGACGGAAAAATAATAAAAGCAGAAGATGATTCTAATATTCCGCCGTTTCACCCTAATTGCAACTGCACTGTTGTGCCTATAAGCATACATTGGTTAAACGACAATCCATATGTATATGGAAAAACGCAAGGTAATAAATTTATCGGTCCTGTGCGCAGTACTAATATACAATACGACGTAACAGCAATGCGTAAGTATGTTACACATAAGGATACTCAAAAGTATGAAACTGGTGTGAGATACGTTACTTCGTCTCAATTAAAAGCTTTTGGCTGGAAAAATGCTTCGGAACAAGAAGTGTCTAAATTGAACGCAGCATTAAAGAAATATGGAATAACAAATAATAAAAGTATAGTTTTGTTTTTGGCTACCTGCGGTCACGAAAGTGGAAAAGGCAGTTGGGAAATTGAACAGGGAAAAGACTCGTATTTTGAAAGCAAAGACTATAAAAAAACGGGGAGAGGCGCTGGATATATTCAAATAACCTGGAAAGAAACCCACTTAAAGTTTTTAAAAACAGTTGATGATGCTTTTAGTGACTCGGACACAGCTACATATATTGCTGAAAACTATCCGTGGGAGGCGGCATGTTGGTTTTGGAGCTCAAAAGAGGCTAAAAGCACATCAGCCGGAAGCTTAAATGATTATGCAACTAAGTACGGAGGTTCCATAGGTGTATTTCTTATTACACAGTATCTGGTTAATAGTTGGCCTAAGGGACTTGAAAACAATATTGCTGTTAGTATAAGAGACGGAAAAGTTTCGTGGGAGATGAAAAACGGAATGCTGTATGTAAATGGTAAAGAAATTTGCGAAGCACCATTGGGTTGGGAAGATAGAGAGAGGAACTATTATGATATTACCAAAATCTTTAATTAGGATGATTTGTACTATATTATTTGCTTTTTTAGTTGTTGCTACAGGTTGCACTAATTCAAACAAAACAAAGTTAGAGTTGGTTCATGAGTCTGTAGAATCTTCAGAACAAGCGATAAACTCTGTAGCAAGCAAAAGGCAAGCGGAGTATGATATTTCGTTTTGTGATAGCTCATGGTTTTCCCATATAAATTCTTCAAATCCAGAGTATATTGAATGGAAGAACAATTTTATATTTAAAATAATTAGACTTGACTATACGGACAACACGCAGGTTTATAATAACGCAAATTATAGTATTGCATTAGCCATGATCTCTTGGGTAAAAGGAAAAGTTTTGCTTGCTACGTCAGTAGATTTAGAAATTTATTGCCATAGTGACCGTTATTTGTCATTCGCAAATATCTTTGAGTATTCAGATAGAAGAATTGACTATATACGAGACTATATTACAATTGATATTAAAACTGGAGAACGAGTTATGCTGAATGATTTAGTTGAGATAAATGAGGAATTTGTGAAACATATTCGTGAAAATAACATAGCAACATCTTCTAACAGGGCAGAACGGTTTGATAGTGTACCTGAAAATATTTGGGAGTTTCTAAACGAAATGTCAACAGATGAATTATTAAAAAAACTTGAAACTTGTTCATATACGCAAGAACAAGTTATTCAAAATGGCTATTTTGATATCGATGAGTCTATCGAAGCTCTTGTTCTTAGAAATTCATTTTATTTGCGAGATGATAAGCTAATAATTGTGTTAAATGAAGATATACATGTAATTTTTAATCTTGAAGATATATCTGATTATTTAAAAGTTGAAAAATGGTAATTTTCAATGATAGAAACCCAGAATATCAAACCCAAAATAAAAGTAATAATTAAAACCGTCGCCCCCTGCCAAGTTTGTCACAAAACAAGCTGGGCTTGCATAATTTAGTGTGAGGAAAAAGTTTTTCCCTAGACTAACTTATTAAGGAAAGGTGATATTTATGCAGGCTTTATCAAACTTAAAACAAGGCCATATTGGCATGGTTAAAGAACTTACTGCAACGAGCTCAATAAGGAGAAGACTGTTGGACATTGGGCTTGTTAACGAAACATTTGTGGAATGCATTCAAGCAAGCCCATTTGGAGACCCTGTGGCATACTTAATAAGAGGAGCTGTTATTGCGCTTCGCAGCGAAGATTCCAATCAAGTATTAGTTGAATGCATTGTATAACAAATATTTAAAACAATTAAAGTCAGGTGATATGAATGGGTTTAAGTAATCAATCCGTTGGAATGAATGCTATTGATTCGGAGTTTGTTATTAAAAAATTAAACCCGTCCGATAAAATCATTGCGCTTGCGGGAAACCCCAACGTTGGTAAAAGCACGGTTTTTAATGAATTAACCGGTCTAAACCAACACACAGGCAACTGGCCGGGCAAAACAGTAACAAATGCGCAAGGTCTCTGCACATATGATGGCAAAGGATATGTATTAGTAGATTTACCGGGATGTTATTCTTTAATGGCCCATTCGGCAGAAGAAGAAGTGGCCAGAGATTTTATTTGTTTTGGTAAACCAGATGCAGTTATCGTCGTGTGTGATGCAACATGCTTGGAGCGTAATTTTAACCTAGTTCTGCAAATTTTAGAAATAACTTCTAACGTTGTGGTTTGTATAAATTTAATTGACGAAGCAAAAAAGAAGAAAATAGACATAAACACAGAAATACTTTCTCAAAAGCTAGGCGTTCCTGTTGTTGCAACAGTAGCTAGAAGCAATAATGGGCTAGACAGGCTTATGGAAAACGTATCTTATATATTAGAAAATCCCCCCGAAAAATATTTTAAAAAAGTAATTTATAAAGATTATATAGAAGATTTAGTTAAAGACTTAACATTATGTATTGAAGAGTTTGAGCAAGACAAAATAAATTCCAGATGGCTCGCTCTTAAACTTTTAGATTGCGACCATGGTTTAAGACAAAATGTAGACAAATATTTGGAAACTGACATATTAACAAACGAATGCATTATATCCGGATTAGATAAATTAAGGCAAGTAATGACAGAACAAAAGATAACTGCACAAGACTTGCAAGATGGCATAGTTTCCGGGCTTGTTTTAACTGCCGAAGAAATATGCAAAGACGCTGTTTTTTACGGTAACAAAGCTTATAAATCCAGCGATATAAAAGCAGACAAATGGCTGACTGGTAAGTGGACAGCTTTTCCTATAATGTTTCTTGCTTTAATGGCTGTATTTTGGTTAACAATTACAGGCGCAAACTACCCTTCGGAATTAATAAGTAATTTTTTGTTTTGGATAGAAAATAAACTTTTGGAATTTTTTAGCTTTATAGGCGTCCCTAAACTTTTAACAGAAATGCTTGTTTTGGGAGTGTACAGAGTTTTAGCTTGGGTCGTATCCGTTATGCTTCCCCCAATGGCAATTTTTTTTCCTTTATTTACATTACTGGAGGACGTGGGTTATCTTCCCCGTGTTGCATTTAATCTTGACAAATATTTTAAAAAGTGTAATGCTTGCGGCAAGCAGGCATTAACAATGTGTATGGGGTTTGGTTGCAACGCAGCCGGCGTGATCGGTTGTCGCATAATAGATTCACCCCGAGAACGACTTATCGCCATCATTACCAACAATTTTGTGCCGTGCAACGGCAGATTTCCCACATTAATTGCAATTTTAACCATGTTTTTTGTTGGAGGCAGCGCAACTGGTTTTA
>CAZJGG010000029.1:0-35451 GCA_964545475.1 uncultured Eubacteriales bacterium
CGACGTCCCGAAATCCCTTGCAATTATGGGCTTCGGGCTGTCGAGGACGCCAGCCACTGCAAGATAATCGAAAGCAGTTAAGTTGATGACAGTCTAAAGCGGTTATGTTTACCAGTAGGGGACGGCGTCCTCGACGTCCCGAAATCCCTTGCAATTATGGGCTTCGGGCTGTCGAGGACGCCAGCCCCTACAAGATATTCGAAAGCAGTTAAGTTGATGACACTCTAAAGCGGTCATGTTTACCAGTAGGGGACGGCGTCCTCGACGTCCCGAAATCCCTTGCAATTATGGGCTTCGGGCTGTCGAGGACGCCAGCCACTGCAAGATAATCGGAAACAGTTAAGTTGATGACATTGTTGTTATCGTCGCTTCTAGGCAGTATATTACCAATCATGGGGGTTTCATGGTTGTAATATAAATATTTTATAAGAAAAGAGAGGGGTTTTGTATGTTAAAGAATATTAAAATGGGATTTGCAATTGCACTTATTGGAACAATGATGTTTTCAACGGCTGTTATTGCTAACGCCGCTGAAGCCATTCCAGTAAGCTTTAAAACTGTAGTGGACGGTAAAGATGTGACTTTAAGCGGTTATACTGTTGACGGGGGATATAATTTTTACCGTCTTAGGGATTTTGCCTATTTACTAAACGGCAGCTCAAAGCAATTTGACATTGAATATGACAAAGAAAAAAGTGAAGTTGTTTTAAAAAAGGATACTCCTTATACAGTAGCTGGTAACGAAATGCAGCAGGACAGTGAAATAAAAAACACAAAATCTTTAGGTGTTAGGCTGTATATGGATGGGCAAAAGCTTATTTACACAGGGTATAATATTGACGGAAACATTTACTTTACAATTCCAGACATAATGAAACTTTTTAATACTTATGCAGTTTATGACAGCGGAAAAAATGAAGTTGTTATTGATACTTCTAAAGACTTTACTATTGACTTTGACAAAACTGTAAAAAGCGGTTATTTTGATTATTTACATGCTGTTATCGTGGGTAATGTTGATACTGGGGAAATCCTTTATTCTAACAATGCAAACCATAAAGTATCTATTGCCAGCACTACAAAAATAATGACTTATTTATTAATTAGAGAAGCTATTGAAGCAAATAAGATTTCTTGGGATGACGAAGTTGTTTTAACAGCGGAAGCTGAAAGACTTTCTGTTTCTGAAGACGGTGTTATTCCAATGAAAAAAGGGCAAACAGCAACTGTAAGGGAATTAGTGGATGGTATGCTGGTTGTTTCCAGCAACGAAGCTGCTACTGTTTTGGGAGAGCACTATTACGGCACTGAAGCTAAATTTGTGGCGTTAATGAACGCAAGAGCCAAAGAACTTGGGCTTACCAGCGCAGAATTTTATAATGCACATGGGTTGCCTACATATACTTCCGATGTTCTTGCGGTAAAACAGCAAAACAGAATGAACATAAAAGAATTATTTGATTTAACTAAATATGTAATGGATAAATACCCAGAAGTTTTGGATATAACAAGCAAAACTACAATTAAAGTTGAAAGCCTTGATTTTGAGGGCGAAAACACAAACCGTCTATTGTTCCAAATGATGGGAGCTAACGGTTTTAAAACAGGTACAACAAACAGAGCAGGAGCTTGCCTTGCGGCAACAATGCCTGTAAAAGTTGGGGAAGAAACAAATAATGTAATAGCAATTGTTCTTGGCGCAGAAGACAGCAAAGAGCGTGGAGAAAAGACAGGAATGTTATTACAATACGCAAAGCAATATTATAATAATAAATAACGACAAAAAAACCCTTTCGGAGTTAACCGGAAGGGTTTTTCGTAATTTGATCATTATAAGAAAAAATATATTCTATTTACCACATATCCCATAATCCCAGAAACAAAGCTAATGATAGGTAACAAAATTTTAGATAACAGCCCTGTCCAAATTAAAACAGCTAAAATTGCAAAACCGTATCTGCCACCGCTGGTTAACTTTATGTAAAGATTATCCGGCAGAAAAGCAAATAAAACTTTTGAACCGTCAAGGGGTGCTATAGGTAACATATTAAAGATTCCCAGTGTTAAGTTAAAATAGAACATTTGCCATATAAAATCATAAACATACGCCGGAACTTGAGGACCTAAATACATTTTTATATTTATGGGATAAAAAATTAGTAAAAATATAAATGATAAAAAGAAATTAGATAATGGACCCATAACAGCTGTTAAAGCCATGCCAAGTTTGGGGTTTTTAAAATTTCTTGGGTTAACCATTACGGGTTTAGCCCAACCGAATTTGAATATAATCATACAAATCATCCCTATTGGGTCTATGTGCTTTAAAGGGTTAAGGGACAAACGGCCATCGTACTTTGCCGTGGTATCCCCTAAAAAATAAGCGGCAAGCCCGTGGGATAATTCGTGTATTGTTAAAGAAAATAATAAAACTACAGCGAAGATTACAAAATCATATAAATTAAAATCGAACATTTCAGCTTCCTTTCAAGTTTCAGCCGTTGTCCTGTTCATCCTCTTTTGCTTTTATTTTAGCGGTTCGGGTTTGGTAAACATAAAGCATAAGAGCGAGAACAAATATGAAAATAAGCGAAATAAGTAAAACACGTAAATCGTTTAAAGCTATAATAATTGCAACAGAGCCGCAAAGCATACTTAAAAAATATAAAATTATAACGGCTTTACGGGGAGAATGCCCGGCATCTATAAGCCTATGGTGCAAATGCCCTCGGTCGGCTTCCATAATTGGCTTGCCGTTAACTAGACGCCTTATCATTGCAAATAACGTGTCAAAAATCGGTAAAGCGATAGCAAAAGATGCAATAATAACAGCTAATATGGCATAACTTTTATAAACTCCGATAATTGAAGAAACGGAGAGCACAAACCCTAAAAACAGCGCTCCTGTATCTCCCATTATAACTTCTGCCGGGCTGAAATTTCTAGGCAAGAAGCCGAAACAGCTTCCGGCAAGGGTTGCCGCTAAAACAACGGCTATAGGAGAACCGGATAATACGCACAATACTGTAAGGCAAAGCCCTGCAATACTTGAAACTCCTGCGGCAAGACCGTCTACACCGTCAATTAAGTTTACGGCGTTTGTAACGCCTATAATCCATATTAACGTAAGTGGGGCATCAAAGGGGCGTAAAAAAGGCCCAAAAGACCAGGAAATTATTGAAATTCTTGTACCGGTAAAAATTACTATTAATGCTGCAACAATTTGAAAGGCAAGCTTAGTTTTAGCGCTTACGCTGCGTATATCGTCAATAATACCAATAGCGATAATAATTACTGCGCCTGCCATAAAGCCTGCGAATTGAACGGTTTGAAGTTCCGGCACAAACCAAAGGATAATGCACATAGTTATCATAAAGCCTAAAACTATGGCAATGCCCCCAAGCCTTGGTATAGGCTTTTTATGCATTCCTCGCTTTTTCGGATAATCTATTGCTCCGACTTTTATAGACAGCTTTTTGGAAAAAGGGGTCGTTACGAGGGAAATACCAAAAGCCAGCGCAAATGCCGCAATATATAACAACCAATCGTGAGTCATTGAAAATTATTCTCCCTTTTTATTTCGTACCGAAAAGCCTGTCTCCGGCATCACCAAGCCCCGGAACTATGTATCCGTGGTCGTTAAGCTTTTCGTCAAGAGAAGCTGTGTAAATGTCAATATCCGGGTGGTCTTCTTGAAGTCTTTTTACGCCCTCGGGAGCGCAGAGCAAGCTTATAAACTTAATTTTTGTAACACCATGCTGTTTTAAGTAAGTTAAAGCAGAGCTTGCCGTTCCTCCCGTTGCAAGCATAGGGTCAATTAAAAAAGTTATTCTTTTGTCGCAGTCGTAAGGAAGCTTGCAGTAATATTCAACCGGCATTAATGATTCCGGTTCTCTATATATACCTATATGCCCAACTTTCATTGTTGGCATTAAATTTACAATACCGTTTACCATGCCGATTCCTGCACGCAAAATCGGAACGATTGCGAATTTTGTATCTACCACCTTGCATGTTGTAGTGCAAATAGGCGTTTCTATAGTTGCATCAATTTCAGGCATGTCTCTTGTAGCTTCATAAAAAAGAAGCGCTGCCAGCTCCTCAACAAGTTCTCTAAATTCTTTGTTGCCTGTATTTTTGTCTCTTAATTTTGCAAGTTTTGTGCTAATTAATGGGTGATTTACTATATTAAGGTTTCCCATTTTATTCCTCCTCAATAAGCGCAATGCGCCGTTTATGCCTCTGGTCATTTGAAAATTCAGTCTCTAAAAAAGTATCTACTATAAGAAGTGCCGTTCCTGTGCCAATAACTCTTGCGCCAAGAGCCAGCATATTAGCATCATTATGAAGCCTTGTCTGCTGAGCAGAAAAAACATCGCCGCACAAAGCGCAGCGTATACCTTTTATTTTGTTTGCGGTAATGGAGACGCCAATACCTGTACCACATATTATAATTCCTCGGCTACATTCCCCGGACAAAACGGATTTAGCAACTTTTTTAGCAAATACAGGATAATCACATGATTCGGTAGAATTCGTTCCAAAGTCAATAAAAGTAATGTTTTTGTCTGTCAAATGTTTAATTATTTCTTTTTTTAATTCAAAACCTCCGTGGTCGCTACCAATAGCCACGGGCTTGAAATTTTCAACGATCATATCTATAGCCTCGCTTATTTCTTTAGCGCATAATTTATAAGTTTCTATTCCGTGTAAATAAGGGTCTAATATATCTTTTTGAGATTTATTTGCATATTCATATAAAGTATAAGTTTTTCCTAAGCAAAAGTCAAATGCGCTTAAAATCCTTTGCTTATGGTCGTTTGTCATTGTCAAAATCAAATCTGCCTTTTTAAGCATTTCTGGTGTAACCTGTTTAGATAAATGGGCAGACAAATCACACCCTAAAAGTCTCATGGCTTCTAAAGCATTTTTGCTTGCGCTCTCTGAATATGAAACCATAATTCCGGCGCAGTCTAAATCAACGTTAATCCCTTTTTCGGAAAACGCTTTTTTTGCAAGAGTGTATGCCATTGGGCTTCTGCATGTATTTCCTGTGCAGATAAATAAAATTCTCATAATAAACCTCTCTATTAACAGTTTATCATATTATATCCGGCGGCTTTTTTTAATCTGTTCATTATAGCCATGCCAAGTCCTTCTTCGGAAAAACCTTCGGCATAAATTTTAGAAACGCCGTAATAGTCAAATTTTCGTAACGTATTAAATAAATTTGCGGCTATTGTATCTTTTTTGTCTCTGTCACCAACTGATAAAACCACAAACTTGTTTTTGTCATACATATTAATTGTTTGTTGCGTAGCCAATATACCTGTTTTGCACTGCTCATTTAAGGCAAGAGCGTTTATTTTTTTCACAGTAGCAATATAGTCGCCTAAAACAATGACTAAATCAGCTAGAGGTGAATAATGAGTGTATAACATGCCGGGAGCTTTTGGCTTTTCTCCGGCAACAGCGTGGGAAATACACTTGTCTACACTGATTTCTCCTATAACCTCTTCAATCATTTCTTTTGTTACAGCCCCCGGGCGAAGCAGGCATGGTATGTTTTCTGTTATGTCAATAATTGTAGATTCCAACCCGTAAGTACAGCTGCCGCCGTCGATAATCAAATCAACTCGCCCGTTTAAGTCGTAATACACATGGTTTGCCTGAGTTGGGCTTGGTTTGCCGGACGTATTTGCGCTTGGTGCGGCTATAGGTAAGCCTGCTTTGCTTATAATGGAAAGCGCCGCTTTGTTAGCAGGAAACCTTATTGCAACGGTGTTTAAACCGCCGGAAGTTTCTAAAGGCACAGTTTCCGTTTTATTAAAAACAATAGTTAAAGGACCTGGCCAAAAGCTTTCCGCAAGCTTGAGAGCATTTTCAGGTACGTCTGTAACAAGGCTGTTAAGCATGTCCATATTAGAAATATGCAAAATTAAAGGATTATCTTGGGGGCGACCTTTAGCTTCAAAAATTTTTTTAACAGCTGTAACATCAAGACCGTTTGCCCCAAGACCATAAACCGTTTCCGTTGGAAACGCTACAAGCCCACCGTTTTTTAGTATTACAGCGGCTTCGTCGGCAGCATTGTTGTCAAATTCTTTTAAAACGGTATTCATTAAGCTCCACAACACTTTTTGTATTTTACGCCGCTACCGCAAGGGCAAGGGTCATTTCGGGATGGCTTTGATCCTTTAACAATTGTGCCGGATTTTTTCTGCTCAAAGTATAATTCACGCTGTTCATCCGGAGAAAAAACTTCGTTCCATTCAGGCAGTGTGTATAAATGTTCTGCTTTGAATTCAACCATTTTTTTATATAAAGCTTTTAATTCAATAGAAAATTCAATAATAGTGTCTTCCTCAAGGTCTTTAACCTCTGTTGGAGGTGTGCTTACCTCGTGTATACCATCTAAAAAGCCTATAACAAATTCGGGGCTCATATTAAACTCCATAGAAAAGCTTTTAAGTGTTCCTTTAAATTCAGTACGTTTATTTTTAATTATATTTTCATAAACTTTTTGTTCAGCAGGCATGTATTCATCGTCCCAAAACTTTTTAACCGCCTGTCCTTTGTCGTTGTAGGCTTTTTTTATCCAGCTTTCGTATATCGTCATTGCAAATAATTCCTCCTAAGTTTTGTATATTACTTTGACGCACAAATTTAAACGCCGATGTAATTTTAATATTTTATAATAAAATTCTTTATTTGTCTAATATTGTTTCACGATTTAGTACAAAAATTTCTAAATAAGGCATAGATGTCATTAATTTAGAGTGAACATCCTCGGATTTTATAGTAGTGTCCTCCGGCGGCTGGCCTAAAACAATGTTTGTAATTTTATTTTTTTTAACAAAATCTAAGATTGTTTTAACAATATCCTCGCCACAAAGCCCATGGACAATGCCTCCAAGCTCCGAGCCGTAATTAAAAAGGCTTTGAAGCAAAGCTGTAGAATCTGGGGTTAAAAACACGCTGTGACCTTTTTCAACATGTAGTATATGAAGGCTAGCACTATTTGCAACCGCAATTTCATGCGCCTTGTCAATAAGCCGGACGCTGTTGGACTGCGGAGTTATACAAACTAGAACTTTTTTCTTTTTTAACATTTAAACGCTCCTTAACTATGTTTCATAAAAACTTTTTCAATTATTTCTTTACTGCCAGCTTCGTCCAATATTTGATAATCCTTTTTCCCAATTTTTTTTGATGATGTCGGTAGTGTATATGTATTAATAGAGTCGGGGGAAAAGTCTTTAAAATATTTTAAATATTTAGTAATATCAGCTAAATTAATATTAGTTTTAACATATTTAAAACCTGCGGTAATTATATCAGGTAAATTGTTTACAATTTTTTCAGATGATAAAACTTGTTTTGATAAAACCTTTATAAAATTTTGCTGAGTTTCCATACGGTCAAAATCGCTTCTTTTGTAACCATAGCGAAAGCGCACAAGCCCCTCGGCCTGTTTTCCGTCTAAAGTTTGAAGACCGGGCTTTAAATCGATTAATAGTTTTTGGGTTGGGTCGTTGTAATACATTCTCATAGGAACGTCATATTCAATGCCGCCCACAGCATCTACAAAATACCGAAAACCTTCAAGGTTTACTTCAATATAATAGTCCAGATCAATGCCAAGCATTTCTTCAATTTGCTTTACTGTAAAGTCAATACCGTCTTTATTTGAGTGGTGCATAACTTCATTAAGCTTCATAACGCCGTCGGAAGGCACAGTTGCGCCTTTTTTGCTTTTTAAATATTGAACTCTGTCTTTAGGCATTGTAACCATAGTATCTCTGGGCATAGAAACTAAAGATGCACTGCCGTTGGTTGTCAAATAAGAACCTATTATTATAGTATCTGCTCTGGATTCGCCTTTGTCTGCGCCTAATAATAAAAAGTTGATTCTATCCGGAACAGGCTCTATAATGCTTTGAAAAACGTTATTACTTTTCAACCCTGAATTAATGGCAGAATTGCCGTTTAATCCTGAGATGTTCATATTATCGTTATTCTTCTTTAAATATTGATATGCAAAAAACACACCGGCTGTTATTAAAAAAAGCATGATTAAGCTTAAAAGCAAGGCCTTAATAAAAGTCCTAACCCCTCGTTTAAATTTCATTTAATTATTGCTCCTTAAAAAAGTTGTTTATATTTATAATAAAATTATAACACATTTTTAAAAAAAGTGTTATAATAATTTCAATTATTTTTAAATCAAGCAATTTGACAAAACATTCGCCGCTAGCTGTTTATGTTTTGCAAATAGCTATATAGTGCTTTGATGCTTACATTCGGGAGGATTATATGGGTATTGTTATAGGTATAGACATAGGAGGAAGCATTACTAAAATTGTTGGGCTTTTGGGAGAAAAATCAATAACTCCTATGATAGTAAGAGCGGCCGACCCAGTTGCTTCTTTTTTTGGTGCGTTTGGCAAATTTATAGATTCTAACGATTTAGTTATTTCAGATATAGAGAAAGTAATGATAACCGGCGTTGGCGCATCCTTTATAACAAAGCCAATATACGGTATAAAAACCGGAAGGGTTGAAGAATTTTTAGCAAACGGTCTTGGAGGGCTTTATTTAACAGGGCTTGAAAAGGCGGTTATTGTAAGCATGGGGACAGGAACAGCGTTAGTTCGTGCAGAAAATGAACTTATAACCCATATTGGAGGGACAGGCATTGGAGGAGGAACGGTAATCGGGTTATGTAATAAGCTAATTAACGTTCGTGATATAAGCATTATTATAAAGCTTGCCCAAAACGGCAATTTAAACAACGTGGATCTTATGGTCGGTGACATATCAAAAGCGGATTTACCCGGGCTTCCGCCGGACACTACAGCTTCAAATTTCGGAAAAATAAGTGATGTAGCTTCTCAAAGCGATATTGCTCTTGGCGTTTTAAACCTCGTGCTTCAGTCAATCGGTATGGCAGCGTGTTTTGCTGTAAGAGGAACAGATACGAATAATATTGTTTTAATAGGAAGTTTATCATCATTGCCCCAATGTGAGTCGGTTTTTCCTCAGTTACAAAACCTATATAAAGTGAACTTTATAATACCAAAAAATTCTGAATATGCAACGGCATACGGAGCGGCACTTGCTTATTACAGAAACGGGAAAATGGAAGAGGTCTAATAAGCTGTTACCCGCCTTTGAAAGCGATTATTCCGCCATTCTTTGTTGCGGCGGCTTGCCATAATTATACTCCTTAACCACATAAAATAGCACTGCCTTGCGGCGAATTTTATAGCTATTTGCAAAAGCATAAACAGCTATGTTCGTGGAAACAGCGGTGAAACGTTTGCTGTTTCCACTCCACACCTGTTAATGTTTTGTCAAATTGCTCTATTTGTGGACTACGTCATCAACTTCTTGTGTGCCGCTAGCACACGGCGTCGTCTCTTCCTTGCCACAAGCAAAATTTGCTCGCAACTCAGTACTATTTTATATGGTTAAGGAGTATAGCTCTATTATGCCTTCGCCAACCCGCCGAGAATGGCGAAAAACCGCTGTTTCAAATTCGGGCAACCCATTATTGAATACAGGTTCTAACATTGCAAAGTATTTTTAAGAATTTTTGACAATAAATTTTTGCAAATTTGTTTGAAATTTATAAAAAAACCATGTATAATATAATTTGGTTTATGTTTTCAATATTATTGATAATTTTTCTAAAATTGCCGATAATATATAAGGAGAATGAAGATGTACAGTTCCGATATTGGTATAGACTTAGGCACAGCAAGCGTTTTAGTTTACGTTAAGGACCGCGGTATAGTTTTGCAAGAGCCTTCGGTAGTTGCCATTAATAAAGATACAGACAGCATTTTAGCCGTAGGAGAAGAAGCAAGGCGAATGCTCGGGAGAACCCCGGGCAACATCGTGGCAATTCGCCCTTTAAGAGAGGGCGTTATATCCGATTATGATATGACGGAAAAAATGCTTAAATATTTTATACAAAAAGCGGTTGGAAAGCCCAGCCCTTTCAGTGTGCGCCCTCGTATTGCGGTTTGTGTGCCGTCAAGCGTAACAGAAGTTGAAAGGCGTGCAGTTGAGGATGCTACAAGGCAGGCAGGGGCTAGGCAGGTCTTCGTTATTGAAGAGCCTATCGCCGCCGCTATAGGCGCCGGAATTGATATTTCTAGGGCTTGCGGCTCTATGGTTGTTGATATTGGAGGAGGAACAACAGACGTTGCGGTTATATCTCTTGGTTCAACGGTTGTTTCCGCTTCAATAAAAGTCGCCGGGGATAATTTTGACGAAGCAATTATAAGATATATGCGTAAAAAGCATAACACATTAATCGGCGAAAGAACTGCCGAGGATTTAAAAATAAATGTAGGCTCTGCGTATGACAGAACCATGCCTGTTTCAATGGATGTCAGAGGGCGCAACTTAGTTACTGGGTTGCCCCAGACGATAAATGTTAACAGCGACGAGATGGTTGAAGCCTTAACGGAATCCGTTACCCAAATTTGTGATACGATACATTCCGTTTTGGAGATAACCCCGCCGGAGCTTTCTTCCGACATTTCCGACAGAGGAATTGTTATGACAGGAGGAGGAGGGCTGCTTTTCGGGCTTGACAAATTAATTACCCACAGAACGGGTATTAATACGATAATAGCCGAAGAAGCGGTTTCATGCGTTGCAATAGGCACGGGAAAATACATAGAGTTTGCAACTTCCAAGATGGGGCTTAACCTTACGAGAAGCTCCCTTGCACCGAAGAGATTACAAATTTAATTTTAGAAACAACTTGCGTTAATTTCGTATTTAAAATACAAGATTGGGTGGTAATATGGTCAGAGGTCTTTACACAGCCGCTTTAGGTATGTTAACACAAATGAATAAAATGGACGTTGTTTCCAATAACATTGCTAATGCGGACACAGCAGGATATAAGAAAGATACGGTTGTTACCAGAAGCTTTTCGGAAGAGTTTATGAACAGGCTTGACGACAAGGCGGATTTAACGGGAAAAGAGAGAATAGGCAAAGTAACGCCGGGTGTATTTGTTGATGACATATTTACAAATTTTACAACGGGGACAACAACTACAACTGATAATCCCCTTGATGTTGCAATTATGGGCGAGGGCTTTTTCTGCGTAAATGTTACGGACTCCAGCGGAAATACCACTGAAAAATATACAAGAAGCGGCTCTTTCACTTTAGGGCCAGACGGAACACTATTAACAAAAGAAGGTAACGTTGTTTTGGGGGAAAACGGACCTATTGTTATTAATGGTGAAAATGTTACAATTGACGAGGCAGGGCAAATTTTTGTAGACAATACTTTGTTGGACAGATTTAAGCTTGTTGACTTTGAAGATAAACAAACCCTTAGAAAATATGGGGATTCGTATTATAATATGTCTAACAATTCACAGCAAAAGACATGTACTGCTTTAATAAGCCCCGGCTGTTTGGAAAATTCAAATGTAAACCCTGTTAGAGAAATGCTGGACTTAATTACTGTTTCAAGGACTTACGAAGCAAATCAGCGCTTAATAGGCATTCACGATACAATTTTAGGGAAAACGGTTAATGAAATAGGTAGAAAATAAAATGGCGGAGGTAATTTACTATGATGCGTTCTTTATGGACTGCGGCTTCCGGAATGGTTAGCCAGCAGCAAAATGTTGATACTATTTCCAACAATTTAGCAAACGTCAACACAAACGGTTACAAAAAAGAAAGAATGGAATTTAAAACCCTTTTATATGATACAATTCAAAGAGCGGATTTAGACGCTGCAAACAGAACGGGAAGACCTGTAAACCTGCAAGTAGGCGGCGGTGTTCGCCCGGTTGCCACAGCTCGTATATTTTCTCAAGGAAATTTAGAACGTACTGATTATCAGCTTGACCTTGCAATTCAAGGCGACGGTTTTTTCGTTGTTTCAAGAGCCCAAGACCAGCCTGCCTACACTAAAGACGGCGCAATTAAACTTTCTCCTACAGACGAAGGATTAATGCTTGTTACAGCAGACGGTTATCCCTTCTTATCCGTAGATGATGAACCTATTTATTTACCTAACGAAATAAGCGTTAAAGATGTTATAATTCAAGACGATGGCAGAATTTTCTATACAGATACTAACAAAGAGCAAATAGATACAGGTTATCAGCTTCAAGTTGTGCAGTTTACCAACGTGCAAGGTCTTGAAGCTATTGGTGCTAACCTTTATTCAACAACTCCGGCAGTTGGAAATATTTTCAGAGAAGTGGACGGAGAAGTAAACAAAGTTTCCGTTGTTATGCAAGGTGTTTTGGAATTATCTAACGTGCTTATTGCTAATGAAATGGTTAACTTAATCGTTGCCCAAAGAGCGTATGAGCTTAATTCAAAAGCAATTACAACATCCGACGACATGCTCCAGCAGGCAAATAACCTTAAGAGACAGTAATAAACACTGATTGAAACGGGGTGTATTATATGGATATAAAAGCAATTGACAGTTCGCCGATTACAACAATGCGTACAAATATGGAAAGAGAACAGAGCAAGCTTGATAGTTTCCAGAGCGTTCTTGACAAAGCTATTAGCGACAAGGATAAAACAGAGCTTAAAAAAGCCTGTTCTGAATTTGAAGGTTATTTTGTTCAAATGATGTTTAAGGAAATGAGAAAAACAGTGGATACAAAAAACAGCTATATACAGAAAAGTAAAACTGAAGAATATTTTCAAGAACTGCTTGACGAGCAATACGCAAAAACAGCTTCAAAAAATGGAAGCTTCGGGCTTGCAGACGCTATGTATAAGCAGCTTTTAAGAACTTTATAGTAGGAGGCACTAATGATTAGAAAGATATTTACATCAGAATCGGTTACGGAAGGGCATCCGGACAAAATAAGCGACCAAATTTCAGACTCTGTTTTGGACGCTATTTTGAATAAAGACCCTTATGCTCGTGTTGCCTGTGAAACCCTTGTTTCCACAGGGCTTATTCTAGTTGCCGGAGAGGTAACAACCGATTGTTATGTTGATATAGAAAAAATTGCTAGAGATACAGTTAGAGAAATTGGCTACACCCATTCTACCCATGGTTTTGATGCGGATACTTGCTCTGTTTTAACGGCATTAAAAGGGCAGTCCCCGGATATTGCCATGGGCGTTGACTATGCTATGGAAGCAAGAGGCGAAAGCGTTGACGAAGCAGAAAAAATGGGTGCTGGTGACCAAGGTATGATGTTCGGTTTTGCCTGCGACGAAACAGAAGAATTAATGCCATTGCCAATTTCACTTGCCCATAGGCTTTCTCGTCGGTTGGCGGAAGTGCGCAAAAGCGGCGAGCTTTCTTATTTAAGACCGGATGGTAAAACTCAAGTTGGTATTATTTATGAAAACGGACTTCCAGTTGGGGTTTCAAACGTTGTTGTTTCTTCCCAACATGCTGAGGAAGTAAGCCATGAAACAATTAAAAAACATTTGATAGAACATGTTGTTATGCCTATAATTCCCGAAAAGTTTTTAAAAGCTGAAACTCAGTTTTTTATTAATCCTACTGGAAGGTTCGTTATCGGCGGACCTTTAGGGGATTGCGGGCTTACAGGGCGCAAAATAATTGTAGACACATATGGCGGATATGCCGCCCATGGTGGGGGAGCATTTTCCGGCAAAGACCCAACAAAAGTAGACCGTTCCAGCGCATATATGGCTAGATACGTAGCTAAAAACGTTGTGGCTTCTGGAATTTGTAAAAAATGTGAAATACAAGTGGCATACGCCATTGGCGTTGCAAAGCCGACTTCCATTTCAGCTAACACATACGGAACAGGAAGTATTTCCGACTATGAATTAACAAAATTAATTGAAGAAAACTTTGATTTCCGTCCGTTTTCAATAATAAAGCAGTTTGACTTACGCCGTCCAATTTACAAAAAAACTGCTGCATACGGGCATTTTGGGAGAACTGATATTGAACTGCCTTGGGAAAAGACAGATAAAACATATGTTTTTAAGTAAACAATAAACGGCTGAATTTATTCAGCGATACTTATTAAAGGCCTATATTATATAACATAGTAATATAGGTTTTTTTATAAGACAGAGGTGTATTAGGTGAAAGAAACGGACATTAAAATAAAATTATTATTTGATATACTAATTAGGAAAAAAAGGCTTTTATATCAAGTTTTAACTATAACTGAAAACCAGGAAATGCTGCTTTTAAGCGGCGAAAAAAGTGAGGAAATTGCGGCTTTTTTTAACGGTATGTGTACGGAAAAGCAAAATTTAATTGATGAAATAATGAAGGCGGACAACCTTTTTGACAACACATTTTCCGAAATAAGCCCTCAATTTGAAGAATATGCAGATAAAAACAAAGAAATTGTCCGTAAGTTGCAGGATAATATTAAGGAAGTTATGGATTTTGACGTGAAAATTCGGGTTTTGGAACAGCGTAATAAGGAATTTATAGAAAGAAGCAAAAATCAAAAACCGAAAACCCATGCTGTTTCAAAAAATTATATGATTAAGCAGTATCAAAAAGCTCAAAAAGAATCTCTTAAATAAATAAAATAAAAAAAACAAAAAAATTAACCCCCCATTTATCAAGGGAGGTTAGGCTGTTTTATGCATCAATTTCGGCTTGAGACAGGGCGGTTCTTATTGCGTCTATTAAAATTTCTTCAGTGTATGCGGACTCTCTTGTTAAAGGAACATCTAACGTTTGGTTATTTACAATTTCCTTAGAGAGGTTTTCCATTGTAGGTTTAAACAAAGGGTAAAAAACTTCTTGGGTTTCATCAAGCTCTGTAAGCGTAACATTTTCAATTTCATTATCGTTTACAGTTACAAGCACCCGAACGGGGCTGTTGTGTAAAATTATTTCAGAATAATATGTACCAGGTTTGTAAAGAGCTGAAGTTTCCTGCTCCTTTGCTTTTTCTTTAGGAACAAAAACTATAATTAAAAAAATGATTACGACAATGCCAATAAGCAAATATATCATTTTCTTAACTATGTCCTTTAATTGGAAAACAACAATTTTAGTGCCTCCCATATTTTGTTTCCTCCTCAAAATGTTTATATAATAGTTTATTAGTATGTTAAATAAAATATGTTTATAAATATTTAAAAAACAACTGGAAAATGTTATAATAATAAAG
The DNA here is from genome assembly GCA_964545475.1 of uncultured Eubacteriales bacterium. Lineage (GTDB taxonomy): Bacteria > Bacillota > Clostridia > Lachnospirales > JAISER01 > CAZJGG01. The sequence continues at coordinate 15,140 of CAZJGG010000029.1, forward strand.
TATAATAAAAAAATCAATATGTTGTTTAGTCGTTTAACTTGAAAATGGGCTTAAATCTGCACCTTAAATGCGCCTAAATCCGCACATTCAGTTCTTGATTTCAACCCTTTTCAACTAAAACGACTATACCGAAGGAGAATTTTGCATGAAATTTAAGGAAGCCATCATAGGGGTATTTATAATAGCTATAATGACGGTTCTTATAGTACCTATGCCTACGGAAATGCTGGATTTTCTTTTGATGTTAAATGTAGGTCTTGCGGTTGTTATAATACTTGATGCGCTTTATTCCAAAGAAGCACTGGATATGTCTTTGTTCCCTACAATTTTGCTTGTATCAACACTTTTCCGCCTTTCCCTTAATGTTTCTTCCACTAGGCTTATTTTATTAAATGGTTATGCAGGAAGAGTTATTGAAACTTTCGGCGGCTTTGTTGCGGGTGGAAGTTTAGTTGTTGGTGGTGTAATATTCCTTGTTATTACATTAGTTAACTTTTTGGTTATTACAAAAGGTTCTGAGCGTGTTGCGGAAGTTACTGCCCGCTTTACATTAGATGCTTTGCCGGGCAAGCAAATGGCTATAGATGCGGACTTAAACACAGGGCTTATAGACGAAGAGGAAGCTAAAGCAAGACGTAAAAAAATACAAGATGAAGCAAACTTTTACGGCGCAATGGACGGTGCTTCAAAATTCGTAAAAGGTGATGCTATTGCAGGCATAATTATAACTTTTATAAACATTATCGGCGGTTTAATTATAGGAACACTTGGTCTTGGAGGAACAGGGCAGAAAGTATCTTTAGGAGAAGCTGCTCAAATATATTCCCTTATGACTATCGGTGACGGTCTTTCAAGCCAGCTTCCGGCTCTTTTAATATCTGTTGCAACAGGTCTTATTGTTACAAAGGCAACAACGGAAGATGAAGTAAGCTCTACAATCTCAAAGCAAATTTTCAGTAATCCACTGGTTCTTACTATTGCCGGCAGTGTTATGATTGTTTTTGCAATAATAATGCCATTCCCGGCTATGCAATTTATACTTTTCGGGATTGTATTAATAGCCCTTGGTATGTATATAAACAGGAAAAAGAAAATTGAAAAAATTGAAAGCGAAATGTTTCAAGAAGATTCTGAAACAGAGGAAATCCGTCGTCCTGAAAATGTCGTATCCCTTTTAAACGTTGATTCCATTTTGCTGCTTTTTGGATATGGTTTAATTCCCCTAGTAGATTCCAGCCAAGGTGGGGATTTATTAGACAGAGTTGTTATGATAAGGCGTCAAATTGCATTGGAGCTAGGGGCGATTGTGCCTATTATCCGTTTACGAGACGATATTAAGCTTGCGCCTAACCAATATAAAATTTTAATAAAAGGCGTTGAAGTAGCCGAGGGCGAAATAATGTTCGACCATTACATGGCAATGAACCCCGGATATGTTGAAGAAGAAATAGACGGTATTGAAACGGTTGAACCGTATTTAGGGCTGCCTGCTCTTTGGATTAATGAAAGCCAAAGGGAAAGAGCAGAAGCATATGGTTACACAGTTGTAGACCCACCTGCAATAATTGCTACTCATTTAACTGAAATAATACGCTCACATCTCCACGAACTGCTTTCAAGGCAAGACGTTCAAACCCTTGTTGATAACGTGAAAGAACACAATTCCGTTTTAGTGGACGAATTGGTGCCAAAGCTTATGTCTGTCGGAGATGTTCAAAAGGTTTTGGCAAATTTGCTCCGAGAGGGAATATCTATTAGGGATTTAGTTACAATATTAGAGACGTTAGCTGATAATGCCCATATAACAAGAGATTCAGATATGCTGACAGAATATGTTAGACAGGCGCTTAAACGGGCAATTTCAAAACGTTATTTTGAAAGTGATATAAATAACGTAATCACTCTTGACCCACAGCTTGAACAGCAAATCATGGGCTCTGTACAGCAAACGGAGCAAGGCACTTATTTAGCGCTAGACCCATTAACTACACAGAAAATTTTTGATAATTTAAGTTTGCAAACAAATAAACTTACATCTATGGGGATTCAGCCAATAATACTAACGTCCCCTATTGTTCGTATATATTTTAAAAGACTTGTAGAGCAGGTTGCGCCTGAACTTGTTGTGCTTTCCTATAACGAGCTTGACCCTCGTGCTGAAATTCAGTCTATAGGGATGGTGAGTCTTGCTTGAAAATAAAAAAATATGAAGCTACCACAGAACAAGAAGCTATGGAAAAAGTTAAAAACGAACTTGGACCGGATGCCTTGGTTTTAAGCATAAAAAAAACCCAGCCCAAGGGTTTGTTTGCTATATTTAAAAAACCTTCAGTTGAAATAACAGCTGCTTACGAAGACAAAGAAGCAAAGGATAAGCAAGCACAAACAGAACATCAAATTAAGGCTGGGGAAGAACAGCTAGGTTATTTTGAAAACAGATTAATTAATAATGCTAACAGCGATGATGATAAAGCATTTATTGATGTTTTTAACCCCGAAACTTTTCTTAAAAGTTCCTCTAATGCTTTACAGAATGAAAAAATAAAAACTCTTGAAAAGAAATTAAACCAATCTGAAGAGATGCTTCAAAAAGCGGTTGAACAGTTAACAGTTGCCAACAGAATAAAGACAAGCGGAATAAGGCATTATGAAAACAATATGCTTCAAGTTTTTTATGAAGCGTTAACAGGGCAGGGGGTTTTGCCGGAGATTGCGGCAAAAGTGCTTGATGATATAGCTCTTGTTGACGATGAGCTGGATTTAACAACGACTATAAAAATAGTTTATAATACGCTTATTGTAATGCTTGGTGAGTCTTACGTCATAAATACAAATAAACCGAAAAAACATCAGCCTTATATTTATGTTTTTATGGGTCCCACAGGTGTTGGGAAAACTACGACCCTTGCTAAACTCTCTTCACAGTTTATTCTTAATAATAATTTAAAGGTCGGCTTTATTACAGCGGACACTTACCGTATAGCGGCCGTTGCCCAGCTTAAAACATACGCTGAAATTTTAGGCATTGAAACAGAAGTTATTTATAATAACAACGACCTTGAAGAAAGTATTAAGAAAATGAAGGAAATATACGATGTTGTTATGATAGACACTGCCGGGCGTTCTCATGCAAATTCCCAAAACGTTCAGGAACTTGAAATTTTACTTAAAGCATTGCCTAAGGCTGAATTGTTTTTAGTGCTGTCTGCCACAACAAAATACGAAGATTTAATTACCATTATAGATACTTATTCACAGTTTTGCGATTTTTCTGTTATTTTTACAAAGACAGATGAAACCAACTGCCTTGGATCATTATTAAACATATGTTATTTAACGGGAAAAAGAGTTTCGTTTATTACAAACGGTCAAAACGTACCCGATGACATTGATAAAATGAGGCCGGAAAAAATTGCAAAGGCATTAATGGGGCTGGGAGGCGTTATCAGTTGATAGACCAGGCTAATAAATTACGCGACTTAGTTATAAAAAGTAAAGAAAATACAACTCTTGCTACTAGTCCTGCTGAAAAGACGGAAGCCTTTGAGGGCAAGCTTGCAATGGCGGCAAAAGTAATTTGCGTAACAAGCGGCAAAGGGGGCGTTGGCAAAACTAACTTTTGCGTAAATTTAGCTATACAATTGGCTAAAAACGGCAAAAGAGTAGTAATAATTGATGCAGATTTTGGGCTTGCAAACATAGATGTGTTATTTGGTGTAGTTCCGAAATTCACTATTGAAGATGTTTTACAAGGAGGCAAAAACATAAACGAAGTTTTAACTCCTGGTCCTATGGGAATACAATTTGTTGCTGGAGGCTCCGGCATGTCGGAGTTAGCTAATTTATCAGATTCCCAGCTTAATATTATACTTGAAAACTTCGCTTCATTAGACGAAATTGCAGATATTGTTCTTGTTGATACAGGTGCAGGGATTTCCAACACAGTAACAAATTTTGTTAAAGCTGCACCTCAAACAGTTATTATAACAACGCCAGAACCTACAAGTGTGACAGATGCTTATGCCATAATGAAAGCTTCTAGAAGCCAGATAGATTCACCGGATTTCCATATTGTTGTTAACCGAGTTGATGATAACAAAGAGGGTTTGGAAATTTTTGAAAAGCTCAATATGGTTACAAAACGTTTTCTTGATTTTGAAATTAACGATTTAGGATATATTCCCTATGATAACCTTCTTATTAAGGCCGTAAAGAAGCAGCAGCCGGTTTCAACTTGCTTTCCAAACTCCGGCTATGCAAAATCGGTAGAGCATATATGCGAAAAGCTTATAAACGAAAATACCAAGGCAAACGAAAAAAACAATGATGGTATTAAGTCGTTTATGAAACGGTTAATAAATATATTTGGTAATTAGGGAGAGATTATATGTTATCTAATTTAATAAAAATAGGCGACAGACTTGAAATCTCGTTTAAAAAAGATAATAACAGAGGCAAAACATTTGTAAGCCAAGTTGAAAAATTTATAGATGAGGAGCACTTAATTTTACACGTTCCTATTTCATACGGGCAGGTTATTAAGCTTCCAATTGGCGAGCATTATTTTTTCCTGTTTTTTACAGAAAAAGGCATGATACGCTTTGATGCGGCGGTTTTGGAGCTGTTTAAAGAAGATGGCTTTCATCTTATGAAAATTAAACTTACAACTCCTGGGGAAAAAATGCAAAGACGTGAATTTTTTCGTTTTACTTGCCTTTTACCTCTTAAATTTTCGGCTATATCAGAAAACCCAAGCGATACTACAGATAGTGGCATGCAAGAAGGCATTATAAAAGATGTTGGCGGCGGCGGTATCCGCTTTGTTGCAAATGAACTGCTTGAAGAAGGGCAAAAAATAAAATGTTTAATCCTCTTAAATGAAGATTATTATATTATAATTGCTAAGGTTCTACATAGGCAGCATTTTCCAAAGGCTATTTACAAGTTTCAATACAGAGCCGTATTTATTGGAATATTGCCTGATGAACAGGAGCGAATTGTTCAATTTATATTTACAGAACAAAGAAAAAATTTGCAAAAGTCTAACTTTTAACAGATTATAAAGTGCAATTAAGGAGTGTTTTTTTATGAAAGGGTTTCATGAATTTAGCGGTATGCATTTTGATATTTTGAAAGAGATTGGAAGCATTGGAGCTGGAAACGCTGTAACGTCACTGGCTAAAATGCTTAACAGGAAAGTAAAAATGGAAGTTCCTGTTGTAAACCTTGTGGATTTTTGTGACATAGCTGAATTCGTTGGTGGCCCAGAAAATTTAGTGATAGGCGTTTTGGTGAGGATATCGGGGGATATATCTGGGATAATGATGTTTATAGTGGAAAAAGAATCTGCAAAATCTTTGCTGGATATTTTAATGAGCGGAATTTCTCACAGCGGAGATTTTAATGAGATTGAGCTTTCTGCATTACAAGAAATAGGAAATATTTTAACAAGTTCTTATTTAGGCTCTCTTTCCGGGATGACAAAAACACACATTAAGCAATCAGTTCCATACTTGTCAATAGATATGGCAAACGCTATACTTTCAGTTCCGGCTATTGAGTTTGGTAAAGTTGCCGATAAAGTGCTCTTTATAGAGTCAGTTTTTAGCGGAGAAAGTGAAAACGTTTCTGGTTATTTCCTATTAGTTCCAGACTTGCCGTCCTTTGAAGTTATTTTAAAATCATTAGGGGTAATGTAAAATGGCAGGAAAATTAATAATAGTTGGTATGGCAGATTTAAAAGCCACAAGTTATCCCGGGGCGTTAACAACACTAGGGCTTGGTTCTTGCGTAGGAATAGCTCTTTATGACCCAATGTCTAAGGTGGCGGGGTTAGCACACTGTATGTTACCGGATTCAACTCAAATACAAAACAATTCAAATGTCGCAAAATTTGTGGATACTGCCACGGTTAAGCTTATTAACGATATGATAAGGCTTGGTGCGAAAAGACAGAATTTGAAGGCGAAAATTGCCGGTGGGGCGCAAATGTTCGCATTCGACTCTACAAACGACAGCATGAGAATTGGGGATAGAAATGTTGAAGCTACCATAAAAATACTGCGTCTTTTGGGTATTCCTTTAGTTGCCAAAGAAACAGGGGCAAACTTCGGAAGAACAGTGGAGCTTTACTCCGAGGACGGCAGGTTTGTTATAAAAACAATAGGACATGGTATATTTACTATATAAAAAATATGGGAGTGGTTAATTATGCTTGAAAAAATACACATTTATATAAGTATAATTGCAGCTTTAGTGGTAACGGTCGTGTGTATTATAGAAAGTTCTTCGCTCTTCGTTTTGGCTTCTAGGTTAGTCTTTTTTATTATAGTTTTTTTTATAATCGGGCTCATTGTTAAGTTGTATTTACAATATGTTGTCTTTGCAAAGAAGGATGAAGAATTAGAGCAGGAGCCACATTCAGATAACCACATTGAAGAGGATTCATTTTTTACTGATGATGAAAGCTTTACTCAATAAAAAATAATGCCCAATGTGTCGAGGGGTGTGTTTGCTTGGAAAATATTGAAAAAATTTGGATTTTATATGCAAAAACGAAGGACGAGGCCTTAAAGCAAAAACTAATTGTTCATTACGCTCCTCTTGTTAAATATGTTGCGGGTAGGTTATCCATACACATTGGACAGTATGTTGAGTATGAAGACCTTGTTGGGTATGGAATTTTTGGATTAATTGATGCTATAGATAAATTTGACTTAGTTAAAGGTGTGAAGTTTGAAACATATGCCACTTTAAGAATAAAAGGCTCTATTATAGATAATATACGTAAAATAGATTGGGTTCCCCGGTCGCTTAGGCAAAAAAATAAGCTTATCGAGGATTTATTTTCATCTCTTGAACACGAGCTGGGGCGAGCACCCACAGACGAGGAAATGGCGGATAGATTAAAAGTTTCAGTTGAAGAAATTCGAGAAATGATTAAAAAATCATCCATACTTACATTAATATCTTTAGACGATTATTTAGAGCAAAATCACGAAGCTGTTTTTAGTCATACTAATAATGAAAATACGGAAAGCCCCGAAAAAAAGTATGAAAAAAGAGAACTTAAGGAAATGCTTATTAACGCAATTAACGATTTGAATGATAAAGAAAAAAAAGTAATAACCTTATATTATTTTGAAGATTTAACGTTAAAAGAAATAGCAAGCATTTTATCAGTTTCGGAATCAAGGATTTCTCAAATTCATTCAAAAGCCGTATTAAGGCTTCAATCAAAACTTGGGAGATATAAAAATATATTGTTTAGCATATAAAGTAGAAGTAAGTATAAGGGGCGATGTTATGGAACCTATAAGTATTGAAATAAAAAGTGACGGAGTTTATTTGAATATAGTTATTGATGATGAGAAAAACAGGCCTTCAAGGATGGAGGTTTTAAAGGTTGTTGAAGACAATGGAATTAAAGATATTGACTTTTCAGCCATTAATGAAATATTTAAAACAAATGAATTATACATTTCTCAAAAAATATCATCAAATACAGAAATTAAATCAGACCCGGAAGAAATGATTGTTACAATAGGGCAAGGTTATCTTGAAGCTACTGTAATGTTTAAGAAGCCAACTTCCATTCATGGGCATACATTAACATATCAGGAAATTAAGAATAAGCTGGAAGAAGCTAACGTCCGATACGGTATTATGGATGACGTTATTAGAGGATTAGCAGAACATAAGGAATATGGTAAACATTATGTGGTTGCCTGTGGGATAAAGCCGACAGAAGGTCAAGACGGATACTTAAAAATGCATTTTGAAACTAAAAAGTCAAGGAAACCAAAAGAGCTTGAAGGCGGCAGGGTAGACTACCATAATCTTGATTTAATAGAAATGGCTACAGCCGGGGATGTTTTGGTTACATCCCATGAGGAAAAACCTGGCATTGACGGAATGGATGTTAGAAATATTCCTATACCTGCAAAAAGGGTTAAAAAACCTGCGCCCCTTCCAAGAGGTAAAAGCACGTCAATTTCTACGGACGGAACAAAACTTATTTCAGAAATAAACGGGCAAATTGTTTATGAAAGCGGTCGTGTTAACGTTTATCCTGTTTTAAATATATTAAGTGACATTGACAATACTACAGGGGACATTCATTTTAACGGTGCTGTGAATATAAAAGGAAACGTTCTTACCGGTTTTACTGTTGAGGCGGACGGTGCCATTGAAATTAAAGGCGTAGTAGAGGGCGCAGCAATTAAATCAAAAGAAAATATTACAATTGTCGGCGGCGTTCAAGGGCTGGATAAAGCTGTTATTGAAGCCGAAGGTAACATTTATTTAAAGTTTGCTGAACAATGCACACTTTCCTCCGGAGGAGACATATATGCCGACAACATAATGCATTCTAATGTGAAATGCGGCGGAAACCTGGAACTTAAAGGAAAAGCAGGGCTTTTAGTTGGAGGTAAGTCAATTGTTGGCGGTATTGTAAGATCGGTAAATATTGGCTCTAAAATGGCTACGGTAACGGAAATTGAAACTGGATTTAATCCTGACACATTAATTTCTTATAAACAAGCTATGACAGAGTATAATTTAAACAAAGCTGAGTACGATAAGATGAGTACAATTGTTGAATCCTTAAATGCGCAAAATAAAATTGAGCCTTTGGATGAAGATAAAAAGAGAATTTTATTAAAAACTGTTCATACAAAAATGTTTTTAAGGGAAAAATTAATTAAAAGCCAAGAAAGGGTTCAAAACATTGCGCCGATACTTTTGCAAAGCCAAGGTGCTGTTTATGCTTCCGGCGTTGTCCGCTCGGGGGTTAAAGTAACTATTGGTAACGCAACAATGTACATCAGAGATGATATTGAGTATTGCAGATTAACAAATGTGGATTCAAAAATTCAAATAAGCCCGTTTGAATAAGGAGTGAACAACATGTCAATAAGACCTATTGATTTGCAACTAATGGTTCATAAAACCCAGGAAACAACAGCAGCCCATAACGAAACTAACCGTCATCAGGTGAACCAACAGCAGTTTGCCGAAAAGTTCGTTAAAGAGGTGGAGCACAACAACCATCAAGTAGCCAACACTCATAAATCTGAGCAGCAAAATGTTGATAAAGACGGCAAGGGCAGTAATTTTTACGAAAAAAAGGATCAAAAAACGGCTAAACAAAAAAAAGGCGGAAAAAAACCGGATGGAGACAGAAGCATGTTCGACGTATCGGTTTAGACTCATTAAAGTGAGGTTTAATAATGAACGGTTTAATGCTGGTTGTGCTTATATTAGTTGTAATTGGTATAACAATTATGGTTTTCTCGTTTATATCACTTTCAATTGATAAAAAAAATCAGCCTGAGATTGATATGGAAACAATTAACGCAACAAAAATTTTTGAACCTGCTCTTAACAAAATTGAAGGATTAATGAGCCAGGCTAAAAATGACAGTGATAAAACTCTTGAAGAAATAGACAAGACTATGGATGAGCTTAATAATACTTCTAAAGCTATTTTTGCTGAACTTGAGGAGAAATATCAAGAACTTTTATTTTTATATTCATTAATTGATGAAAAGAAAAACGAAGTTGCAAACTTATATAAAAATACTGATTTTAAAATTAAGGATAGTCAAAATGAAATGCCGGAAGTAGTAATAAAAGAAGCAAAAGTTTTTAAAAACCCACGCCTTAAAGAAATAGAAGAGCTTAAAAACCAAGGTTTGTCTATATCCGAAATAGCAAAAAAACTTAACATCGGTCAAGGCGAAGTTAAGCTTATATTAGAGCTTGAAAAGGTTAGGTGATATTCGTGAGCTTTAGTTGGAAAAGCTATTTTTTGGGGCTTGGTTCGGGGATAGTTTTCGCTTGTGTAATTTTCTTTATTGCTTATAATTTAACTTATAAAAACGACAAATACGACAGCCAAATTGAACAACCAGAGGACTTTGACGCAGAAGAAACCGATTTTGATGTATTAGAGGAAGATTCCGCACCTGAGGGTATCGCCGAGGAAGAGGAAATATCAGAAGAGGAAGCTGCCGAGGAAGAAGAAATACCAGAGGAAGAGTATACTGAGGATGAATATTCCGAAGAAGAGTATTCTGAAGAAGAATATTCTGAAGAGGAGTATTCTGACGAAGAAATAGATGATAGCCAGGAAGGCGAAGAAGAAACGTCTGACCAAACTGCAAATGCTGTTGACCAAATGTTTAAAGACGTTTTTATTCCAGACGGTTATTATGCCCAGCAAATTTCTGAAATGTTAAAAGAAAACGGAATTATTGAAAATGCAGTTGATTTTAATAAATATATAATTAATAAAAATAAGCAAGCAAAGCTTAAAAAGGGCAAGTATACGTTACCTGTGGGGGGGGATTATGAAACACTATTAAAAATATTAACGGGGAAAAAATAAATGGAATATTTTACATATGGACAAAAAGAAATTGATTATTTAAAAAATAGTGATGAAGTTTTAGGAAAGTATATAGATTCTGTAGGGATGATAGAGCGCACCGTTAATAAAGATGTTTTCGGTGCGCTTATTGAGTCTATCGTTAGTCAGCAAATATCGTCTAAAGCGGCGGAAACAGTTACTGCAAAATTAATAGATAAAGTAGGTGTGCTTTCCCCAAAGGCGTTAGACATAACTGAAATTGAAGAGATTCAGGCTTGTGGTATGACTTACAGAAAAGCAAGTTATATAAAAAACGCAGCGAATGCCGCTATAAGCGGAGAAATTGATTTTGATGGATTATATAAGCTTACCGACGAAGATATTATTAAAACATTAGTGAAGCTAAAGGGAGTAGGGGTTTGGACGGCTGAAATGCTACTAATTTTCTCCCTTTGCAGGCTGGATGTTGTAAGTTATGACGATTTGGCTATTAGGCGAGGCATTATGTATTTATATGGGCTTGAAGAGTTGACGAAAGCTGAATTTAAGAAAATTAGGGAAAAATATTCGCCTTATGGAACTATCGCTTCACTATATTTATGGCATAAAAGTGTTGAAAAATAAGAACTTTTATGCTTTTTACATTTGAGGAGTTTTGACATGATAACTATGCAGTACAATATATCACTACCAAGTGATTATGATATGGAAGTAATAAAAAACAGGGTTAGAAACAATGGGAGCAAAACTAATGGCTTTCCAGATTTACAAATGAAAGCATATTTAATAGCCGAAAAAGCAAAGTACAATAACTATGAAAATCAATATGCGCCTTTTTACCTTTGGGAGAAAGAAGACGGAATGAATCAATTAAAATAAAAAATCTGCAACAGCTTATATAACCTCATATAACCTACAATCTTGGGAGGTGTGCCATTTTTATATGTCAACTGATATAGAAGAAGTGCAGAAAGTTGCTAATGGAAGCTTGATATATGACGTATACCATATTTCGTAAATATTTACAAAATAAAAAACCGGATAATGGCATTTCCATTTCCGGTTTTTTATTTTGAAGAAGCCTATTAATACCCCAAAGATTCTCCAACAAGAATAACTTTTATTCTATCGCCGTTAGAAAGGCGTGTTATTACGACATTTTTGCATATACTGTCTTGTAAGGTGCAATTGTGGCAAACGCCTGTTGTTGCACAGGGTGTTTGCTTTTTAAGCCTTATTGTGTTTATAGGCGCAGCAACTTGCCTAACACGTTTAACTGCGTCTTCAACAGTATCTGTAATTTTGTTTACCCCTGCTATAACTACAACGTTTTTAGGACCAAAAATAAGGGCTGCAACTCTGTTGCCATAGCCGTCTATATTAACCATTACGCCGTCTTTTGTTATTGCGTTAGAACTTAAAAAATAGAAATCGCTGTCAAATGCTTCAAGCTCTATTGCACGTCTTTCCTCAGGGGTTTGTGCACTTGTTCTGTCTAAAACGTTGTATGTACCATTGTTAAGTTTGTCAAGAAGACCGATTTGCCCAAGGGTTTGAGAGCCGCCCCAAGCAACCTTACTGTCTTTTGGTACAAGGGAAAGAGCTTTTTCAAGGGCTTCCTCCTTTGTTGCGCAATAATAACTCTCTATACCTCTTTTTATAAAAGCTTGAACTGTTTTTTTACCGATAAATTGATTATATTCTTCTATTGGTGTCATTATTTATCTCCCTTCATATATTTGCACAAGATAATATTATATTATCATTTTAAAATTTGAATAGCAAGTAATTATTGCGTATTTAATAATTCTCATGTATAATCGTGTTTAATGGAGATGGTTTTTTTGATTATTGATATAAAAAATCGGCTGATTGGGCTAATTCAGCGGTTTGTAAAGCATATTGGTGAATTAAAATCCCCACAAATAATTATGGGGGGTTACGCCATAGTTATACTTGTTGGAACGTTACTTTTGGTAATGCCATTTGCATCAGTAAGTGGTAAGAGCGTAGGGCTTTTGGATGCCCTTTTTACAGCAACCTCTGCTACGTGCGTTACAGGGCTTATGGTTTATACAACAGCGGTGCAATGGACTATTTTCGGAAAAATTGTTATTCTTTTGCTGATACAAATTGGCGGCATGGGATTTATGTGCTTAGTAACGATGCTGCTGGTAGTTGTAGGTAAAAAGATAACTTTAAAGGAAAGGCTTGTAATTCAGCAAAGCCTTAATCAAAACGATATTCAAGGCATGGTTAAGCTTGTTAAAAATGTTGTTATAGGGACTTTTTTAATGGAGGGTGCAGCGGCGATACTTTTAGGCGTGAATTTTTACTTTAAAGGAGAAGGCTCATTTCTTCGCTCACTTTGGATTGGTTTTTTCCATTCTGTTTCTGCTTTTAATAACGCCGGTATTGACCTTTTATCCCATTCAAGCGCAACCCCTTATATAGACGATGCACTTTTTAACATAGTTGTTATGGTTTTAATTGTTTTAGGTGGTCTTGGTTACACAGTTTGGCTTGATGTTATTAAAGTTATAAAAAAATCAAAGCAAAACCCTAACCTTAGATTTCGTAAGATTTTTGATATGCTTACTTTACACACGAAAATCGTTATTGAAATAACAGTTGGGCTTATAATATTTGGGGCTATTTTCTTTTTTATTGCGGAATATAATAACCCCGATACTATTGGTGGGCATAACTTATCTACTAAAATATTGGCATCCTTTTTCCAGTCCGTTACTCCAAGAACCGCTGGGTTTAGTACTTTCGAGCATAAAAACATGATACTGGCTTCTCAATTTATGACAATAATATTAATGTTTATTGGCGGCTCGCCCGGAGGTACTGCCGGCGGCGTAAAAACTGTTACAATAGGTGTTTTGTTTGCCTGTATATTGTCTGTTTCAAAGGGTAAAGCGGAGACGGAAATACACCACAGATCAATAAGCATTTTTAATTTAATGAAATCACTAGCGGTTATTTTAATGAATATTGTTATTATAACCATTGTTACTATGTTATTAACTATTACAGAGCGAAACGTTCCTATGGGAAGCTCGTTTTTTGTTCTGTTTTTTGAAACAACTTCCGCAGTAGGCACTGTAGGGTTAACTATGGGCATAACGCCTTATTTGTCGTCAATCGGTAAGATTTTAATAATATTATGCATGTATTACGGGCGTGTTGGTCCTATTACAGTTGCAGTTGCCCTAATGCTTAAACAGTTATCAGGTACTAGAAATTTGCATTACGCAGAAGAAAAAATATTTGTCGGGTAAGGTGGTATAAATGTCTATAAATGATCAATTTGCTATATTAGGGCTTGGGCAGTTCGGGAGAAGTATTTTGAACACCCTTGTTGACAGTGGCTGCAATGTTTTGGCGTGTGACGAAAACGCTGATGTTGTAGCGGAAATGTCTGAAACGGCAACCCACATTGTTGAGGCGGACGTTACTGAAGAAAGCGCAATGAGAAGCTTGGGTCTTGGTAACTTCGACGTTGTTATAATAGCAACGGGAGACTCTATGGAAACAAGTATAATTGCGACACTTTTAGCTAAAGAATTAGGGGCGAAAAAAGTTATAGCTCGTGCTCTTAATAAAAAGCATAAAATTATTCTTGAAAAAGTTGGGGCGGACAGGGTTTTGCTCCCAGAATGGGAAATGGGAGAGCATTTGGCCATAAGCCTTGTTTCTGGCAATATAATTGATTACCTTAATTTGTCCGACAAATATTCAATTGCGGAAATTTCTCCGCTGGATGCATGGATTGGGCAGTCTCTCCACAAGGCGGACATTCGTTCCGGGGCTGGTCTTAGCGTTGTTGGTATAAAAAAAGGCAAAAGGGTAATAATTTCGCCGAGAGCTTCGGAAGTTATTGAAGAAAACGACTTACTTGTAGTAATCGGCTTAACTGCTGATATTCAAAGAGTAAGCCAGACAAAGATAAAAGGCGGCAGGTTTGAGTGATGCAGGAAATTTCTAGTGCTCAAAACTCTTTTTTTAAAAAGCTTATTTCTCTCAAAACAAATAAAGGGCGAGATTTGTCTCGGGAATTTGTTATTGAGGGTTTGCAATTTGTAAAAGACATAGCCGAAAGTTGTAAAGTAAACGCTTATGCTTTTTCAAAGGAATTTGCTGAAAATAACGACTTGTCACAGTTTGAAAAGCGTGGGCCGGTTTACATAATGCCGGAGGTTTTATTTAAAAAAGCTTCCGATACTGTAAACCCACAGGGTGTTTTAGCTGTATGCCCTCAGATTGAATATAATATTGATGAAATTTTGAATAAAGAAAACTGTCTTATAGTTGTGTTAGAGCAGCTTCAAGACCCTGGAAATTTAGGTGCGGTTATTAGAACGGCTGCCGCCGCTTTTGCCGGCGGAATTATTTTAACCGAGGGGTCTGTTAGTCTTTATAACCCGAAAGTTTTGCGTTCGGCTGCTTCCTCTGTTTTTAGCATACCTGTTATTGAAAATGTAAATTGCGAAGACACTTTAAATAAACTTTTGCAAAAAGAGTTTAATATAATTGCAACAGATGTTAACACTGAAAAAAATCACTATCAAATAGATTTTAAACGGAAAACCGCCGTCTTGATAGGTAACGAGGCAAACGGTTTAAGTGAAAGTTCAAAACGGCTTGCTAATGAAAAAGTTAAAATTCCAATGGGAAGCGGTGTGGAATCTTTAAATGCGGCTGTTGCGTGTGGGATTATGCTTTATGAAGCAGTAAGACAGAAAATGTATTAAGAGGTATTTATGAGATACGAGAGTTACAGTGAAGATGATACGTATAGGCTTGCCTTTGAAATAGCTGAAAAAGCCGGAAAGGGCGCTGTTTATGCCTTAAACGGCGATTTGGGGGCAGGTAAAACAATATTTGCAAAAGGTTTTGCAAAAGGGCTTGGTATAGACGAAATGGTTACAAGCCCTACATTTACAATTGTAAACATTTATGAAAGCGGCAAATTACCCTTTTACCATTTCGACGTTTACAGAATTGCAAACCCCTACGAAATGGAAGATTGTGGCTTTTTTGAGTATATATTCGGCGAAGGAGTATGCCTTATTGAATGGGCGGAAAATATTAAAAAAATTTTGTCGAAAGATACAGTTTATGTAAATATTAAAAAAGACTTATTCGGAGACGAAAACTACCGATTAATTGAAATAAATGAAAGCAGAAACAGGAGCTGGTTATGAAAATATTAGCAATTGAAGTTAGTGCAAACATTTCCAGCGTTGCGCTGACTGATGATGATAAAATTTTAGGGGAATTTTCGGTGTTAAGTAATAAGACCCATTCCCAAACCATTATGCCAATGGTTGACAATTTGTTTAGTTATGCCGATATTGATTTAAATGAAATTGA
Organism: uncultured Eubacteriales bacterium; assembly: GCA_964545475.1. Lineage (GTDB taxonomy): Bacteria > Bacillota > Clostridia > Lachnospirales > JAISER01 > CAZJGG01. Next base: position 30,897 of record CAZJGG010000029.1, read on the forward strand.
TTATATTGCCTGTTCTAAAGGACCGGGTTCTTTTACTGGTCTTCGGATTGGGGCAAGCCTTGCAAAAGGGTTAGCTCATGGGCTTAATAAAAAAATTATACCTGTTCCGACACTTGACGCAATGGCATATAATGTATGTCAAGAGGGGAAAATTATTGTTCCGGCAATGGATGCCAGAAGAGGGCAAGTTTATACCGCTTTTTTTGTATGGGAAGGCGGAGTTTTAAAGAAATTGACAGTTGATATGGCAATAGATTTAAGCGATACATTTGAATTACTTAAAAAATATGACAAACAAGCAATTTTTACAGGAAACGGCGCAATTGCATTTAAAGAGCAAATTTTAGAAAACGGTTTTTTAACCGCTCAGCCTCATTTAATTGGCGAAAGAGCGGCTTCCGTTGCGGCTTACGCATTATGCCTTGGACAAAAAGGCGAATTTACGGATTATAAAGAGTTTATTCCTGAATATTTAAGATTATCTCAAGCGGAAAGAGAAGCACAAAATGATAACAATTGACTTTATGAAAGAAACGGATATAGAAGAAGTTTTTGAAATTGAACTGGAAAGCTTTTCAGTGCCTTGGGACAAAAAATCATTTTATGATGAAATGTCTAATAAACTTGCCATTTATATTGTTGCCAGAGAGGACGGCAAGATTATAGGTTATGCCGGAATGTGGCATGTTGTAACAGAGGGGCACATAACTAACGTTGCGGTCTGCGAAGAACATAGGCAAAAGGGCGTTGGAAGTTTGCTTATGGAGAAGTTTATCGAAATTGGTAAGCAAAAGGAAATGATTGGCTTAACCTTAGAGGTAAGAATAGGCAATGAAAACGCTATGAGGCTTTATTCAAAATACGGGTTTAAGCCCGAAGGCATACGTAAAAATTATTATGCGGATACTAAAGAGGATGCCGTAATCATGTGGTTATATTTTTGAATCGGGGTGCATAGATGGGACAGATTAAAGAATTAGGATACAAAGAGCTAAAAAGCTATATATCTTCCAAAGATTTAGGATTTTTAACAACTAAAGAAATTTCTTACAGTGATACGATTATTGGGCAATCCCGGGGCGCAAAGGCGCTATCCTTCGGGCTTACAATAAAATCCAAGGGTTACAACGTTTATGTAAGCGGTTTGCCGGGAACAGGAAAAACAACATTTTCAGAATATTTTGCTAAAGAAATTGCTAAAAAAGAAAATACTCCCCCCGATTTATGTTATATATACAATTTTAAAGACCCAAAAACCCCAAAAACTCTTGTTTTACCGGCCGGAACAGGTAAAGCCTTAAAACAGGACATGGAAGAGCTTATTGAAAAATTACAAGATGAGCTTCCAAAAGCTTTTGGGGCAAAAGATTTTGAAAATAAAAAGTCCGATATAGTTAAAATTTATCAAACTAAGCGGGACGATATTATTAAAGATATGACCGAAGAGGCAAAGGAGCAAAACTTTGACGTTAAAACCACAAATTCGGGCATTTATTTTATGCCTGTCATTAACGGAGAAGTTATTTCTGAAGAAGAATATGACAGCCTGCCTCAAACTGAAAAAGAAAATATTTCTGTGCAATCAGATGCTATCCACAAGCTTGCCCAACAGGTTATGCGGGAAATAAAAGAATTTGAAAAGCAAACAAGGCGTGAAGTTGAAGATTTAGAATATTCCATCGGTCTTTTTACTGTTGGCAGGCAAATTTCAGTTTTGTTGGAAAAATATCAGGATTTGCAAAATGTAATTAGTTTTTTACTAGAAGTTAAAGAGGACATATTAGAAAACCTTGAGGATTTTCTTGAAGTTGAATCGGAAGAGGAAGAGCAGATTCAATCCATTTTACCTTGGGTTTCTAAAAAAACTGCAGATGAAAGCTTTGTAAAATATTATATTAATCTTATAACCGATAACTCTGAGCAGCAGGGCGCACCTGTCATTGTTGACTATAACCCCACATATTCAAACTTAATTGGTGAAATTGAATTTGACAATGAATACGGCAATTTGACAACGGATTTTATGAAAATTAAATCCGGGCTTTTGCATAAAGCAAACGGCGGATATTTGGTTTTACAAGCCCATGACGTTTTTTCCAACGTTCATAGCTGGGAAACTATAAGAAGAGTGCTTTTAACAAGGGAAATTGTTATAGAACCTCTTAGAGAATATACAACGGGTTACGCTGTTTCCAGCATAAAGCCTGAGCCTATGTCCGTTGATGTTAAAGTTATTTTAGTGGGTTCAAGTTTTTATTACGAAGTTTTATATGAGTATGATGAAGAGTTTCAAAAACTGTTTAAAATCTGCGCTGATTTTGATTATGAAATGGATTTTAACAGCGAAAATATGATAGATTTAGTCAGGTTTATTAAAAAGACCATAGAAAAAGAACAGCTTTTGGATTTTACATGGGAGGGTGTTGTAAGTGTTGTGGAATATTCATGCCGCATGGCTGAAAGCCAGAAAAAGCTTACAACTCGGTTTAACAGAATTGTTGAAATATTAATTGAGGCAAACGCTTGGGCAAAAGTGGATAAAGCCGAAATAGTTGATAAACGAAACGTTACAAAGGCGGTTGAAGAAAGGGAAAACCGCTTTAAGCTTTATGAAGATAAGCTTAACCAAATGCTTTTAGAAGATTTTATTATGATTGATACTCACGGTGGAAAAGTTGGTCAAATTAATGGGCTTGCCGTAATTGACATGGAAGAATACGCTTTTGCAAAACCATCAAGAATAACCGCCACAACCTATATTGGTAAATCCGGAGTAATAAATATTGAGCAGGAAGCCGAAATGAGCGGTGCAATACACGTTAAAGGCATGGAGGTTATTTCTGGTTATTTGGGGCAAACATACGCACAGGACTTTCCGTTGTCCGTTTCATGCCGTGTTTGCTTTGAGCAAAACTATGCCGGAATAGACGGCGACAGCGCCTCCAGCACAGAGCTTTACGCAATTTTATCGAGCCTTGCAGACCTGCCTATAAATCAGGAATTTGCGGTTACGGGAAGCATTAATCAAAGAGGGGAAATTCAGCCTATTGGTGGTGTTACCTATAAAATTGAGGGTTTCTTTGACTTATGCCAAAAAAGAGGGCTTACAGGCAATCAAGGGGTAATTATTCCTATTCAAAATATTAAGGATTTAATGCTTAAAGATGATGTAGTGGAAGCGGTTAAAGAAGGGTTATTTCACATTTACCCAATAAAAACAGTTGACGAGGGAATTGAAATTTTAACCGGATTTTGCGCAGGAGAAAAAAACGAAAAAGGCAAATACCCGGAGGATAGCGTTCACGGACGTGTATTTAAAAAATTAAAAACTTACTATAAAAAATCTATGGCTGAATAACCCATAAAAAAAAGTGAGTTCGGCGGTGTCGAACTCAGAATCTGTGTTCAGTAAGCTGCTAACCGCTTTTGAAGCGATTTTCCGCCCTTCTTTGTTGCGACGGCTCTTTATAATTAACTTATTATGCATTCGCCGCCGTGTCGCAAAGGGCGAAAAATCGCTGTTTCAAAATCGGTCAGCCCATTACTGAACACAGGTTCTCACTTTTTTTAGCCTAATACAAAACATCTTTCAAAAATAATCCATGAGGTGGTACTGTAAACCCTGCTTTTGTCCTGTCTTTGCTTTCAAATATTTCACTTATCTGGCTAATTTGCATTTTGCCAAGCCCAATTTCTATAAGAGTACCTGTAATAATACGTACCATGTTGTACAAAAATGAATCTCCATGATAAAGAATTTCTAACAGCCCGTTATTCACTGTTAATTCAATTGAATAAATTGTTTTTACTGTGGATTTTTTTGTGCGCTTATCTGAGGTAAAGCCCTTAAAATCATATGTGCCAATAAAGCATTCAGCCGCTTTTTTCATTTTTTCTATATCCAATTTTTCAGATATGTGGTACGAGTATTTTCTTTCAAAAACGTTAATGTCCTCTTTGGTCCATATTCTGTAAAGATATTTTTTGCTTTCTGCATTGTATCTGGAGTGGAAACGAGGGTCAACCGCTTCAATTTTTTTTACACAAATATCCTTTTCAAGTTTTTCATTTATGGTTTTCTTTAATACTTCAAGGGGCAACTTTGTGTTTGTTTGGAAGTTTGCAACTTGATTATATGCATGAACGCCAGCATCCGTTCTGCCAGAACCAATTAGTTGTATTTCCTCTTCACATATAGACGATAAAATGTCGGTCAATTTGCCTTGAATTGTATTTTGGGTGTTTATTTGCTTTTGCCAGCCGTTGTATCTTGTGCCGTCATATTCTATTACTAGTTTAATATTTTTCATAATTTGCCTTTCTATTCTTATATTTAGAGCTTGTCCCTTAGAGCCTGTGTTCAATAAGGTGTCGCCCGACTTTGAAAGCGATTATTATGCATTCCCTGAGAATTGCGAAAAATTGCTATTCAAATTCGGACAACCCATTATTGAACACTGGTTCTAATTAACTTAACGTGAGTTCGACGAAGTCGAAAAACCGCTTTAGCGGCTTAATTGCGGAGCAATTCTCATGTTATGAGCGACAATTTACG
>CAZJGG010000030.1:0-34540 GCA_964545475.1 uncultured Eubacteriales bacterium
GCAAAGAATATGTGGTTAAAGATGGGGATATTATTTTGTTTAGGTTTAATGTTTAATTAAGATTCTGCCAAGTTTATGTAGCGTATAGTATTTTTGAATGATATATTTTTTAAAGTTCATTATAATGTAAAGGTAGGCTGTTTAAAATTATAGACTATAAAATATATTCTTTTTTTTCAGGTGCTGGTTTTTTAGATTTAGGGTTTGAAGAGTCAGGATTCCAAATAACTTTTGTAAATGAATTTAACGAAGTTTTTTTAGAAGTATATAAATATGCAAGAAATAAAATGGGGTTTCCATGCCCAAAGTTTGGATACTATAATACTGATATTGATAATTTTCTGCGAGGTGATAGTAAAAAGAAACTTGCTACTAGTGTACATGAAGACAAAAAAGACTCTTTGGTTGGGTTTATAGGTGGACCACCATGTCCTGATTTCTCAATAGCAGGAAAAAACGAAGGTATATCTGGAAATAATGGGAAATTAACTACTGTGTATAAGAAACTTATACTTCAAGAAACCCCAGATTTCTTTTTGTTTGAGAATGTAAAAGGCTTATGGAAAACTAAAAAACATAGGCAAGAATATGAAAAAATTAAAGCTTCATTCAAACGAAAAGGATATTATCTTTATGAAAAATTAATTAATGCACTTGAGTATGGAGTTCCCCAAGACAGAGATAGGATAGTTCTTATCGGAATACACAAAAATATTTGCAAATACTCTTGTAAAGAGTTGAAAAAAATTGACTTCCCATGGGTAAACTTTTGTAATTATGATATTAAAAAAATCAAAGATATGAATTGGCCTATTAGAAACAAATATAAAGAAGATTCGACAATGCCTTTTCCGGATAACATTATTGAGGATTTAACTATAGAATATTGGTTTAATAAGAATGAAGTTTATCATCATCTAAATTCATTGGACTTTTTTGAGCCACGAAATGGAAAAATAAAAATGGAAACTATTGATGAGGGGGATGTAAGTAGAAAGTCTTTTAAAAGGTTGCATAGGTGGAGATTCTCTCCTACTGTTGCATATGGAAATAACGAAGTTCATCTTCATCCGTATAAAACTAGGAGATTGACTGTAGCCGAAGCCCTTGCTATTCAATCTCTACCCAAAGAATATCTTATAAAACCAGATATAAGTTTATCAGACAAGTTTAAGACCATAGCTAATGGAGTACCATTCTTAATGAGCAAAGGTATAGCCGAAAGTTTGAATTGTTTTTTAACAATCGTTATTGATGAAAAAAAAGTAAAGGACAGATGATAATGTCAAATATTTTAGATGAATTGAAAAACGATTTAAACACCTTAACACCTAGAGAATTTTACATGAAGCATATCGTAAAATCTTATTATTGGTATTTTGACAATGTTTTGCACATCCCTAAATCAGATATTCTGTCTACTATCGATGAGTTTAAAGATATTGTGAGTTCATCTATAGGAGTCAGCTTTAACAGTGTTATGATGGTTGGAAGTGGAAAAATTGGATATAGCCTAGCACCAAAGAAAAGATTTAAAGCATTTGAAATAGATACAAATGCAAAAAATAAATCAGATATTGACGTAGCTATTATATCTAATGACTTGTTTTTGTATTTTTGGGATATATATCGAAAATCGTATAGCGTAAAGTATGAAGCTACATATAAACATATTTCTAGAGAAATTTATAGAGGTTATATAAATGAAAGAAATCTTAGAGAAATTGACGAATGTAGAGTTAAATGGAATAATTTATCCGCACAGTCTAATAAGATTTTAAGAAGTAAATTGTATCTTAAACACGAGATTACATATAGGATTTACCGAAGTTGGGAAGACTTTGAAGAATATAATATAGCTTCTTTACAAGATATGAAAGTGGGTGTAACAGGTGAAATTTAAATTCACAAGAAATACATTAACAATAAAGCAGATTTATGATGACTTTACATCAGGAAAGTTAATAATTGATAATTCTTACCAAAGACGAAAAGTTTGGATGCCACAAGATAATATTAGGTTGATTGAAACTATTTTACTAAATTTAATAATCCCAGAAATATATTTATGGCCAGCAGATATAAATCCAGATACTGGCGAAACCCTTACTCATATTGTAGATGGACAGCAAAGAATTAATGCAATTATAGATTTTATAGCAGATAATTTTAAGCTACAGAACAAATATTTGATAAATAAAGAAACAGAATTTAATAATAAAAAGTTTACACAATTAGACTCTTCTTTAAAAAAAGATATTTGGTCATACGAATTGTCGATTATAAATATTGATAGAAACTGCAGTATTGATGATATTACAGGAATGTTTTATAGGCTAAATCTTACAAACTATAGCTTAAATGAGCAAGAACGCAGGAATAGTATGTCTAGTGAATTTAATGATACGGCCGAATCACTTGCTACAAATGAATTTTGGAGTAAAAACAAAGTATTTAGTGCAACTGATGTTAGAAGAATGGGTGATACAGAGTATTGCTGCAGTATAATAATTTTAGCAAGAGAGGGTATTGTAGACCAAACTACCAGTAGAAAAATTAATGAAGTTAATGATGAATTGCGCAGCAATTACTTTGATAAAGAAGCTAATATAAAACGTATAGCTGATGCAATAGAATATGTTGACTATTTTTCAAATAAAAGAACAATTTCATTTATATCAAAAAAGTCTCAAATGTATACTATGTTTAGTTTGATATTTGATTTTATGGATAATAATATAGAAGTAACACCTAATATGATAGAAATATTTGAACTATTTGTTCAAACATATAATTTGTATAAAAATTCAATGGAAATTGTGTTTGATGATGAAACGGAAAAACTGATTTATGAAAACATAAATAAATATAAACTAGCTTCATCAGAAGGCGTTAATAAATTAGGAAATAGAATAATTAGATTTGAAATTTTGAAGAAACTAATTTTAAGTACTGATAAAAATATCCTTTTTTCTCTTAAAAAAGTTATACAAAAATTAAGTGTTATGGCAAATGATTTAGATGAAGAATTTGGATTTGATGAATGAGTATATAAATATATTTATCCATACTTACCCATGCGATTTTTAACGTTTAGTCCCTAAACAAATCATTTAAAAATTTATTGACTAATTGAATGAACTTAAAATAATAAAATTAAGTAGAGGTCTTGTAATTGAATGGTCGTTTAGCGGAAGGGATATTTTAGCGTTCTCAATAATGACCAAAAGAGCCTATCCCAAAAGACAGGCTTTTTTGTCTGGACATTTAATAATTATCAAAATCAAAATTCTTGTCGCTGGATTTTCTTGAAACGATTCTCCATTTGTTATCTTCGTCTTTTCTTAAAATAAAAACTATAAATAAATTTTCTTCACCTTGTAAATATTGTACAGTGTTCACCATGCAGACTTCTGGGTTTTTTTCGTCGTATTCGTATGAAACATGAGAAATGCTTTTGATGGAAACTTTTTGTCTGTTAAGCTCGTCAATGGAAATTAGCAGCTTGGAAAATTGCTCTTCAAATGGATTCAGCTCTAAAAGCTCGTTATCGTAAAGACCTCTTTGTTTAGACAATACCATTTTTAATAAATTATCGTCTGTAATTTTATTATTGTAGAGCAAATAAATAGTTTTGTCGTAAAAACGCATAACATCTTCTGGAGATTCGGGATAATCTTGCACCAAATCCTGGGATGTAACTTCATTATATAAATCGTCTGCTAACATAACGTTTACGTTTTGCAGTTTTCTGGCTTCATCTGCCTTCATCACGTAAGTTAAATATGTTACGCCGCCTATTAAAATAACAAGCAAAATTACAATTATAACACCAATTATTTTAGAGCTGCTCTTTGTCTTCATTAATACTTCTCCTTAAAGGATTAATCAATCAATTCTAAAATGCTTGCCTTTGGAATTGCGCCTAAAGCACGCTTATGGACAGCACCATTTTTGAATGAAATTAAATTTGGAATTGATTTAATATCAAACATGACTGCCAGCTCTGGGTTTTGGTCAATGTCAACCTTGTATACGGCAACATTTTCGTTTTCGTTTGAAATTTGCTCTAAAAACGGAGCAATCATTTTGCAAGGCATACACCAGTCTGCATAAAAGTCCACAATGACTGTTCTTTCCTCTTTTTCTATTACAGATTTAAAATTGTCCTTAGTTAAATAGTTAATCATAACAATCCCCTTTTTATTTTAATTATTTGAGCATTCTATATTCCTTTGTTGACATATTTTCATGCTTTTTAAAAACAGAACGAAAGTGCCTTACATCGTCATAACCTACTTTTACTGCAATCATATCGTCTTCAAGTTGGTTTTCTTTTAAAAGCTTTTTAGCTTCTTTTATTCTTAAAGAAACCGTATAGTCAAAAACATTTTTTAGCTCTTCTGCAACAAACAGTTTGTTAATGTATTCCGGGGTTGTCCCCAGCTCGGTTGCAACTTTTGAAAGCGACAGCGATTCATAAAAATGCTTTTGCAAATAGTTTTTTGCTCCGTTTATTAGTGTCTTATCCTGCTCTTTTCTAAAAGAGACAATGTGTTCGCAAAAACGTTTCATAGCATCTTTAAGGTAATTAAACGCTTCCTCAATATCATCTCCCAATTCAAAAACATGTTTTGAAGGAAAGAAATAGGAAAACTGGTTTTGAATGTCAATGTTTTGCTCGCTTAAATTTTTATTTATTGAAATTAAAATATTCATTATAACTTTTGGCAAATATTGATAAGGCAAGGGTGAAGCTTCATGCAAGGCATCAAATATTTCCTTTAAAAGCTTTACAGCATATTCATATTCCCCTATGGCAACAGCTCGAACAAGGCGCTCCTCTCTTTCAAGTGGATACCTATAGGTTATGTTGTTAACAGGCTCTACAAAAGTTATATGAATAACCGAGTTATATCCAATATGGAAACGGTATAATATTGCCCCTTTTGCTTCCCTGTACGATACGGAAATGTCTGTAGCTTTTTCATAAGTGCGCCCTATTCCAACAGTTACTCTAACCCCTGTTTTAGAGAAAATTTCTGATTTAATTTCCTCAAAGCACTCTACAAGGGAGTCAAGCTCGTAATCACCGCTTAAAACAACTGCAATACTATTGAACTTTTCTATAAACGCTTTAAATTTTCTGTCCGACAGGTTATTATTTATTATTTCCAAAATATTATAACATAAAACATGCTTTTCCATTTCGTCCATTGTTAAAATGACCTTTTTAAAATGATCAATATGAACTATAATAACAGTAAAACTAGGCTTTAATTCAAAGTTAAAATATTTAAAGGAGTAAAAAATTTCGAGCTCATTTTTAATCTGACCATGAATTAAGCTAATTAGAAATATGTTTTCAAACAGAATTTTATCCTCGTTGTATGCTTCAACTATTGCTATTTCCCTTTTTTTAAGTTCTTCAAACTTTTTAAAATAATTAATGGCATTTTCTAGACATCTGTTTAAATCCACATGTTTTATGGGTCGGTATAAATGGTCGATAACTCCATATTCACTGGCTTTGTTAATATAATCAGTGTCGGAATAACTGCCATAAAGAATATACCTTAAATCTGGAAAGCGTTCGTTTAATTCTTTAATTTTACGAAAACCGGAGATGCCAAAAAAGCGAATATCGGCAATTATAACGTCCGGGTCTTTAGATTTAATAATATTTGTAAGTTCACTACTTGAGTCGTTAACAAGCCCTGCCACTTTAAATTCATGGTAAGAAGACTTAATGTATGAATTTAAGTTTTTAAGAATTTCTAAATCGTTATCAGCTAGCAAAACCTTTATCAAAACAATGCACCACTTTCAAAACGGGTTATTCTATTTCCAATTTAAAGGAAGATAAAATATTCATTAAAAGCCAAAAAGCCCCGGTATAAAATAAGACAATATAAGCATTATCACACCTGCTGTCATTACGCCAAACGTTATTGTTACAAAGCTTTTATGAACCGGCATATTAAGAAGAGAAGCTACAAGAGAACCTGTCCAACCGCCTGTACCCGGCAACGGCACTGCAACGAAAGCTAAAAGCCCTGCTAATTGCTTTTTTTGCATGTTCTCGCTTTTTTTCATCGCTCTTTCTTCAAGCTTATTTACAATTCCCGCTGTAAATTTAAACCTTTTTAAGATTTTAAATATCTTCTTTATAAATAATAATATGAATGGAATAGGAAGAATGTTTCCAATGACGCATATTATGTATGCATTCATTAAAGGTATGCCGAAAAGTTTTGCGGCTATAATACCCCCACGAAGTTCAATGACGGGAATCATCGATATGATAAAAACAATTATTTCCGGCTTTAAATTATAATGCTGTAAAAAAGATATAATAGCATCTGACATTATAAGCTCCTTATATAAGAATATTGTTATTAAAAGTATTCCATAATTTAAATAATTATGTTATTATAAATATACATTATAATGTATGGAGTTGATTTATTTGGCAAAAAAACCATTCTTTGAAAACTTAGAAGATTCTTTATTTAAAAATATTGTTTTAAAAAACCAAGCTTCATTTTGTCTTTTTTTATCAAACTATATTGAGCTTCAAAACGATGAATACTGGGGTTTTGATATTGAAATACCAGAAATCGTAAGAAATATATCCAATGAATTTAGCACTCTTCTTAATATTATAAATAAAAACGAAGATATAGAGCAAGGCGAACGATCACAAATTATTGAATCTTTAATAGCGAATAAATCTGAAATTTCAAAAGTTAACTTAGGTATTGATTATCAATATAAACAGCTTAATCAAAATATAAAATTTTTAGAAAAACTTGATGCAACTGCATTTTACGGCAAAGAGCCAAACCCGGATTTTATTTTTAAAAATGTTCTCGAAGATGCAATGGACTTTTTGCATAACGAAAATGACAATTTTAAATTTCAAAAAATTAAATCTAAGTTTATGGAATGTATTCCTGTTAAAATGACAAATGACTCTTTTTTTGAGTATATTTATAATAGCATAAAATATCAGAAAAATTTAGAAAACACTACTGATGAAGAATTTAACATTTATATTGCAGATTATCTTAATTTTTTAAAAAGTAATTTTAAGCCAGACGAATGCCAATATTACAACATGTTTTTCAAAGATTCTGCCGATAGAATTGCTGCATTTACAGAAAAAACTTACAGCGAAGAAACCGAAGGATTCAACAAAGAGCAGCTTATTGAATTAATTGATTCTATGGAACAGTTTCTTTCGGAGTTAAGCCATATTAAAGACTATTTAATGTTAATTTTTGAAAGCATTAACTGCTTGTTAATTATATTAATGTATCCTTTGGAATTTGAATTATTACTTAAGGAAAACTTTAAATTAAAGGATATTTATTTCACTGTGTTGGAAAACGATAAAAATTCTCTTAATGACATTTTTGGTAATTCCCTTCTAGATTCTCTTTACCCAATGTTAGACAACATTATGGAAGCTGTTGCAGAATCCAGCAATAAATGCAATAAACGTATTGAAAAAATAGATAGTTCTGAAAAACATTCAGATAATTACGAATTTTTATTGCAATCCCACTACATTGTGTCCGGTCTTTTTTATGAAAACATATATGATACAGAATTTGACAAAGAGACCAAAGGAGATTTTAAACAAATTTTTGAAGAATTTAAAGAATGTTTAAGCCAGCAATTTAAAAAATGTTCTCCAAAACAACGCCGCTTTTTAAAGCAAAATCTTATGGATTTAATCATGTGCCCATTTGAGATTAAGGAGCTTTATCATTATATTTTTGAGGGCTTTAAAACTGCATCTCCCGGTCAAAAATCCTTAATAATTGACAGCATTTTAAATATTATAAGCAATGACGATTCCGAATAACTTCTTTTTCATGGGCTAAAAGCCATTCTTTGCGCCATAGACCTCCGCCATAGCCTGTAAGGCTGCCGTCTGCGCCGATTACTCTATGGCATGGCAAGATAATTGAAACTGGGTTTGCATGGTTAGCTCCTCCAACAGCACGTACTGCCTTTGGGTTTCCAACCATGCAAGCCATATCTTTATAGGAGCACGTCTGCCCATAAGGTATTTGTTTAAGGGCATTCCATACATTTTTTCTGAAATCTGTTCCTATGAGCTTAATTTTAATATCAAATTCAAGCCTTTCGCCGTTGAAATATTCGTCTAGTTGCTTAATGCAATTGTTAACGGTGTTTTCATTATAATCAATTGTCGATTCCGTATCATCAAAATATAACCCAGTCAAATACTCATTTTCAAACTGTAAAAATAAATCCCCAATGGGTGATTTGTAAATCATTTGCTACCCCACACGTTTATGAACCAGAGATAGAAAGCTCATTTACAAAAATTGACGGCATACCTAATGTTCCTGATGAGGACGGCAAGTCAAAGCGCAAATCGTTTCCCACGGATTCAATATTTTTTAAAACATCATAAAAGTTTCCAGCCACAACAATTTGCTCAACCGGCCTTACAACTTCTCCATTTTCAATTAAAAAGCCCTCAGCCATAAGAGAAAAATCCCCAGAAATAGAATTTGTTCCCGCGTGAAGCCCTTTCAGCTCTGTAATATAAACGCCATTATTCATTTTTTGAAATAATTGTTTTAGGCTTAATTCCCCGGGAGATAAAACAAAGTTAATTGGGCTTATGCCTACAGTACCTGTTAACCCATGTTTTATTCCGTTGCCTGTTGGGGCAACACCGTCTTTTTGAGCGGTTTTTAAATTATGGAGAAAAGTTTTAAGCTTGCCACTTTCAATTATAGATTTATTTTGAGAAGGAACACCCTCACTGTCAAAAGGTCTGTTTCCAAAACTACCCTTATAAAGACCATAGTCCCAAATATTAACCACTTCAGAAGCTATTTTTTCATTAAGCCGACCTTTTAGCAGAGAAAAACCTTTTTGAACATTATCCCCATGAAAAACATTTTCGTATGCTCCAAACAAAGAGCTTACCGCTGTGTTTTTAAAAACAACGCCTGCTTTACATGATTTCATAGAAGAAGCACCTAAAGCGGAAACTGCCTGTTTAGCCGCAGCTTTTGCAAGCTTTTCCGGGTTAAAAAGGGTTAAGTCGTTGTCAAACCAAATTTCAGTCCCTACTTTAGTTTGACCGTTTTCACATGCCCTTACAGTAACATAAGCATAACATAAATTACTTTTATATGAGCCATTTATACCGTAGCTGTTGTTTAAAACAGATTGACCCTCTATAGTGCCTAAAACACAGTAATCCACGCACACAATTCTAGTATCGGCATTTTTGGCAAAATTATCAAGCTGTTTTGCTAAATTTATTTTATTTTCTACTGAAATATTTTTAAGCCTATCATTATATATATTTACAGGTAAATAATTCACTTTTTCTTTATATAAAAATTCTTTGTCGCTGTCTTCTATAATATCGGCGTTGGCACAAGCGTTTTCAAGCATGTTTTCAATGGCTTCCCCGGATGTATTTTCCGTTGAGCCATAACCCATGTTACCTTTATATGTACCTCTAAAACCGATTCCTGAAGTTTGAGCGTTTTTGTACTGGGAAATCTCTCCGTTAAAAATTCTAACTTCAAAACTTTCTCCTTGCTGCTCCGTTGTTTCCCAATCGGTAAAACCCAAGTTTTTCGCCTTTTGCTCTAAAAAACTGTAATCCATTGTTATTTCCTCCCCCCAACAAGTATTTTTGATACTCTAATCATGGGTTGACCAACGCATGTTGGAACAGAACCGCTTACAGAACCGCACACACCCTGTTCTAAAAACAGATTATCCCCTACTGCATCTATATCCATTAAAACTTGAGAACCTTTGCCGATAAGTGAAGCACCACGAACCGGTTCGTTTATTTTTCCGTTTCTTATAATGTAACTTTCCATTACGGCAAAGTTAAACTCTCCAGTTGACGGCTGAACAGAGCCGCCCCCCATTTTTTTCGCATAAAGACCATATTCAGTGGATTTTATTATATCTTCTGGTTTTTGGTTTCCGGCTGCAATATATGTGTTAGTCATACGTGATGTTGGAGCAAATTTATAAGACTCTCTTCTGGAAGAGCCTGTAGCCTTCAAACCCATTGTTAAACCGTTTAATCTATCTACTAAATATGATTTTAATATTCCATTTTCAATTAAAACATTCTTTTGAGTTTTGTTTCCCTCGTCGTCTATGTTTATTGAACCCCAAGCATTAGGAATTGTTCCATCGTCTACGGCGGTAACTAAAGGAGAGGCTATTTGCTGACCTAATTTCCCAGAAAATTCCGATGCGCCTTTGGCAACTGACGTAGCTTCAAGGCTGTGCCCACAAGCTTCGTGAAAAATTACTCCACCGAAACCGTTATCTATAATTACAGGCATTTCGCCGGAGGGGCATAAATCCGCTTTAAGCATAGTTACTGCGCTTTCGGCGCTTTTTTTGCCTAAATCTTTCATATCAACAGTGTTAAAAAACTCAAAACCCATTTGCGCTCCCGGCGCAAAATAACCTGTTTGTTTTTCGCTTTCGCTTGATGCAATCGCTGTTACGTTAATTCTTGTGCGCACACGTCTGTCCGAAACCCATAACCCGTGGGAATTTATTATTAAAATATCAGAAACACCGTCTGAATAGCTTTCCGCTGTTTGAGTTATAAGAGGGCTTACTGCAAAAGAGCTTTCGCTTGCCTGTCTTAATAATCCAACAATTTCAGACTTGTTAACTTCATTTGGATAAACAGAAATTTTATGAGCATTTTCATAGTCGTAATTAACAAAGTCCAATACCTTAATATAAGATTCTTTCTTTATAGCCTGGGAAATTCCCTTTGCAACTTTTAATAGACTTTCCCTGCTTAAATCGTTGGTGTACCCATATATCGCACCTTTATGGCAAAAAACACGGATTCCGCATCCTCGTGTTATGCCGGAAACCGCCTTTTCAACCACGGAATTAACCATAGAAATCATATTGGACTTACTTTCCTGCAAAAATATTTCGGCAAAGTCTCCGCCCGTGGATAAAGCCTCGGACAAAACTTCCGAGGCGAGAGATTTATCTATCAAAATAATACCTCCGTTTTAACTATTTGCGGCTTTTAGTTTTTCCGCTTGGTCGGTTGTAATTAACGTATCCATTATTTCGTCCAAATCACCATCTAAAATTGCATCAAGCCTATGAAGTGTAAGACCAATTCTGTGGTCAGTTACACGCCCTTGTGGAAAATTGTATGTTCTAATACGTTCGCTTCTGTCTCCTGTTCCCACTTGGCTTTTACGTTCTGCGCTTAACTGGGCTTGTTGTTTTTCAAGCTCTAAGTCGTAAATTTTAGCTCTTAAAATTTTCATTGCTTTTTCTTTGTTTTTTAGCTGAGATTTTTCATCTTGGCACGAAATAACTATTCCCGTTGGAGCATGAGTTACACGAACAGCCGAGTCTGTTGTATTAACGCTTTGCCCGCCGTTACCGGACGAACGGAAAACGTCTACCCTTACGTCATTCATATCTATGTCAACGTCAACTTCTTCAACCTCCGGCAATACTGCAACCGTAACAGTAGATGTATGAATTCGCCCCCCAGATTCCGTAACAGGTATACGCTGAACTCTGTGAACTCCGCTTTCGTATTTAAGCCTGGAATATGCGCCTTTTCCGTTAATTTGAAAAACTACCTCTTTTATGCCCCCTACGTCGGAATCGTTAAGGCTCATTATCTCTGTTTTAAAGCGATATCTTTCTGCATATCTAGTATACATTCTATATAAATCTCCGGCAAAAAGAGCGGCTTCATCACCGCCTGCACCGCCTCGTATTTCAACAATAACGTTTTTCTCGTCATTAGGATCTTTCGGAAGCAAGAGAAGCCTTAACGCCTCTTTTAAATCCTCAACTTTTTCTTGATTTTCTTTTAACTCTTCCTTAACAAGTTGCCTAAAATCATCGTCTATATTATCATTAAGCATATCCTTTGCTTCGAAAACAGCGTTTTTGGCTTCTTTATATGAAATATACGCTTCAACAATAGGGGTTAAATCGCTATGTTCTTTCATCATTTTGCGCCATTTTTCCTGGTCTGCAATAACAGATGGGTCGTTTATCTGTTCAGCCATATTATTATATTTTTCCTGAATTTCTTCCAATCGGTCAAACACTTTTTTCAATCCCTTCAAATTTGCATGATACTACACGGTTTAAACCGGATAGATCATTAATTATCTCTATGTTTCTAAAATTATTAAGTTTCATTAAGTTTTTAACATCGTCACTCTGAAAGCAACCTATTTCAAAGGCAACAGAGGCATTATGGTTTAAGTAATTTTTGCTATTTTCAAGTATATCTTTATAAAATTTAAGCCCGTCAATACCTCCGTACAGAGCTAAATGGGGCTCAAAGCCGGATACGGATTTTGGCAGTTCGGCCATTTCATTTTCAGTAATATATGGCGGGTTTGAAATTATTAAATCAAACTTTTCGCTTATATTTGAAAACAAGTCACTTCTTATAAAATAAATTTTATTTGCAACATTATTGTTTAATGCATTTTTGTTAGCTATTTCTATAGCTTTTTCGCTAATATCACATGCTGTTATTTCAATATTGTCCAAATAATTGGCAAGAGAAACGCTTATACAGCCGGAACCTGTCCCGATTTCAAGAATTTTTTCATATTTATTAGTTTTTATTAATTCAATTGCGTGCTCAACTAAAATTTCTGTATCACCACGAGGTATTAGTACATTTTCATCCACATAAAACGGTAAGGACATAAATTCGCATCTATTTAAAATATATGCAACAGGCATATGCTCTTTACGCATTTTTAGCAGGTTTAAAAACCTCTGCTGCCTGCCTTCGCATAAAGTTTGTTCTCCGTCTGTAATAATATCCGTGGCAGAAAGCCCGGCCGCTTCCATAAGTAAAAGCCTTGAATCAAGAGAATAACTTTCAATACCGTTATCTTTTAAAAGCTGCTTTCCATAAACAAGCAACTGAGAAATGCTATTTTGTTTCATTTTCCAAAACCTCGTTCATTGCTTTTATTGCTACTTCTATTTGTCCTTCATCCGGTTCTAAAGTCGTAAGTTTTTGAAGAAGCATTCCCGGTGCACTTAAAATGTCTGTAAGCAGTGATTCATGTCTACCTGCGTATCTAATTACTTCATAAGAAATTCCTGCGATTATTGGAACAAGTATTATTCTGTACCCGAATCTTAAAAGAACAACATCTGTTCTTACAAAGAAAAATACAACCATACTAATAATCATTACAATTAGCAAAAAGCTTGTACCACATCGCTTGTGCAGTCTTGTATGCTTTTTAACGTTTTCAACAGTAAGGGTTGCTCCGCTTTCGTAGCAGTTTATTGTTTTGTGCTCCGCCCCATGATATGCAAAAACCCTTTGAATATCTTTCATACGTGAAATTAAAAATAAATATATAACTAATATACAAATACGGACTATACCTTCAACAATGCCAAGAGCCCACGTATGCCCACCAATAAAACCTTTTGTAAACCCAACAAGCCATGTGGGCAAAAGAATAAAAAAGCCAATGGAAAAAATTATAGCAAAAAAAACGCTTATATAAATAAATATGTCGTTTAACTTTTCTCCAAACACTTTTACTAAAAACTGTTCAAACTTAGAGGGTTGTTCAACCGCTTCCTCAACCATAGCAATTTCAGCGGAATCCGAAATAATTTTCATACCAATAACAAGAGAGTCCACAAACGCTGACATACCTCTTAAAATTGGAAGCTTAAAAATTGAAGCTTTATCAGAAAAAGAGGCAATATCCTTTTTTACAACCTCAATTTCATTATCAGGCTTTCGCACTGCCATGGCATACATTTTTTTGCCTCGCATCATAACGCCCTCAATAACTGCCTGCCCACCAATAGCCCCGGGCTTTATTTCTTTTTTTTCATTCATAATTTCCTCCGATATAAATTTTACCAAAGCATTAGAAATTATATCATAACTACACATAAAAAAGCAAGAAATACGGTTAAGCATTTCTTGCTTTAATGTTTTATGCTAACTTTGAATATTCAAATACAGCTACATCACTTACAATAGATTTTAGTTGATTTATAATTCGTTCTAATTGCATAGTGACTTCATCATCAAAAAAAGTTTCTCCGCACTGGACACACTCACTGCACGGAACATTTTTAACTATAATTATACAATTTGTAAGATTAACAACGTGATTTGTATTACTTGTTTTCATATCGCCTTTGCAGAAAAAACAGTTCATTTATTTAGCCACCTTTCTTACTTTAAAATTATTTTCCCATTTTTCAATAGAAGGATAATAAGCTGTAACTAACCACAAATAATCATTGCCTATGCCAACAACCGTATGCAAAAATAAATTGGCTTCCGATAACCCTACGATTAGACAACTAGGGAATGGGTAATCTGTAGGATACTTTTCAATAATTTCTCCTGTTGCAATACAATGCTTAACATCACTTGGATTAATATTTCTTTCTTGAATTCTTGCTAAAATATGTGTCGTCCACTTTATTTTACCTTCATAGCATAGTTTTCTTATCGTATTTATAGTTATACCCAATATCATTACCACCTAATTTATTTGGAGAAAGCATTAAATAGCTATAGGGACAAGCCAAACGAGAAATACTATTTAGAAATTATATCATAACTGCACATAAAAAAGCAAGAAATACGGTTAAGCTTTTCTTGCTTTATGAATAATATGAGAATTTCCTCTCAACTAAGTCGCTAAAGCGGCTTTTCGACTTCGTCGAACTCACGTTAAATAATAATAAAACACTATATACACACATCAATTTGATACCAACATACCTACCAGAAGTACTACAATAATAACCAAAAATAAAGCACCATAAAAAATTAGCCATTTATTAATGCCTAAACTTCTCTTATATAAAGGTAGTTTTTGAAGGTATGCTTGAATTATGGGTATATCATTTTTATTAATAACCCTTTTAGGTATGTAGCATAACGAATTTTCAGATAAATAAATACAAAACCCGTCTTTTACCTCTTTATTGGCATAAAGGTCTTTCCAGGGGTAACTAGCAGTTTCAATTTCAGAAGTTCTTGTAAGACCTTCCGGGGTAAACGTAAAAATTTGTTCATACTGTAATAATTTATTGCTATTATATTGCTTTGTCCAAGTAGATTTTAATTTTATTGGCAGTAAAAACCAAAACATTATAAAAATCCCTAATGTGACCAAAATGTTAATAAAACTAACTGTTCCAATACTTTTATATGAAGAAACAAAAGTTATGATTGGTACAATTATTGATAAAACTATTTTACTTTCATTGAAATTATGTATTTGCAATGCGCAGTAATCTTCAGCTGTAACAAGTGCATTTACAGTTACTGTATCGCTACTAATAATAATCCCCTCACTTCACATAAGAAATGAACAAAGGAAACACAATACCCGGCTCTGCTAAATCCGGGCACCACCGTTTTACCCATTCAAGTGTAAAATAGCCCTCATATCCATCATTTTTAAGAAGATCAAGAGCCTCTTTTATAGGAACATCACCATGGCCTGCCAATTGATACGCGACTTTGCCGTCAACCATTTTTGAGTCCTTTGCGTGGACATATTTTATATGCTGTTTAAGACGGTTATATGTTAAAGAAATAGGTTCGTTAAAAAACCTGTAGGGATGATGAAAATCCCATAAAACAGCGAAACTTTTGTGGTCTACAGTGGAAATAAGCTTTAGCATTTCGTTTGAATCTGCAAATACCCCATTTGTTTCAACCAAAATGGTAACATCTTTATTTTCGGCATATTGACAAAGCTCTTTTAAATGCCCGGCAACCAGATTTAAGTCAAGGCTTGTTGAGGGCGCAGGGCTTGTGTCCGCCAAAACACGGACAAACTTTACCCCGGCCGCTGAGGCTGTATCAATATATTCTTTTGCTGTTTTTAAATGGGCTTGAACTTTAAATTCCTCATTTAATCTGCAGTCGGAAGAAAAGCAGGAAATTTCAATATTCATTTTATTTAGCTGTGCTTTTGTTTTATCTATATTTTGTGGCAAAAACGGCTTTGCATTAGGTATATCTATTTCTTTGCCAATACCTCTTATTTCAACGCCGTCAAAGCCTAAGTCTTTTGTTGTCGCTAAAATATCTTCCCATTCCCAATCAGGACAGCCTAATGTTGAAAAGGAAAATTTCATAAAAATCCCTCTTTCTTTTATAATAATTAAGCGGTTTCAATGTCGGCGGCATCTTGCAATTTTAAGCTTTCTATTGCAAGCTCACGTAATTTATATTTTTGTATTTTGCCGCTTGCTGTCATTGGGAACTGGTCTATAAACCCAATATATTTAGGTACTTTATGCCTTGCCATATTGCTTTTAACAAATTCTTTCAGCTCGTCTACAGTGAGGTTTTGGTTTTCTTTTAAAATTACATAAGCCATAACTTCCTCACCCCGTGAAGAATCTGGCACGCCCACAACCTGAACATCTTTTACGCTTGGGTGGGTATAAATAAACTCCTCAATTTCCTTAGGGTAAATATTTTCGCCGCCTCTAATAATCATATCTTTTATTCTACCAGTAATTTTGAAATAACCCTCTTCGTCCATTGTTGCCAAATCCCCGGAATGAAGCCAGCCGTCGTCATCAATCATCATAGTCGTAGCTTCCGGCATTTTATAATACCCCTTCATTATATTATAGCCTTTTGCTACAAACTCTCCTGGGGTGTTAAATGGTAAGTCTTCTCCTGTTTCCGGGTCTACTACTTTTGCTTCAATAAACGGCATAACTTTCCCAACTGTAGAAACTCGCCGTTCAATAGAATCATTAGCGTTAGTTTGAGTACAAACAGGGGAAGCCTCTGTAAGCCCATAAGCTATTGTTATCTCATTCATATGCATTTTTTCAACAACTTGTTTCATAACAGAAATAGGGCAAGGGCTTCCAGCCATAATCCCGGTTCTAAGGTGTGAAAAATCGAAATTATCAAATTCCGGATGCTCTAATATGCCTATAAACATAGTTGGAACGCCATGAAGCGCCGTGCATTTCTCTTTTTCTACAGATTCCATAACTTTAAGAGGCTGATAATAAAGCAAAGGTACAATAGTAGTATTATGAGTAAACGCCGCAAGAATGCCTAAAACCAGCCCAAAACAATGAAAAAACGGAACAGGCAGACAAAGGCTGTCCTTTTCAGTTAAATTCATATTATCTCCAATTGATTTTCCATTGTTTATAATATTATTATGGGTAAGCATAACCCCTTTAGGGAAGCCGGTTGTTCCAGAGGTGTACTGCATATTTATAACTTCGTTTGGGTCAAGGGAATTTTCAATTTCTTCAAGCTCTTTGTCTGTTACAGTTTTTGCAAGCTCATACAAATCATTCCAGTTAAACATGCCATCGTGGTTATTTTCACCTGCATAAATTACAGATTTAAGAAATGGCAATCCCGGTTCGTTCAGTTGCCCTTTTTTAGCGGTTTTAAGTGTTGGGCAAAGCTCTTTTATTATGTCAACGTAATTGCAATCTTTAAAGCCGTCTATAAGAACAAGTGCTTTTGCATCGGACTGCCTTAACAAATATTCCGCTTCATAAATTTTGTAATTAGTGTTAACTGTAACTAAAATTGCTCCGAGTTTTGCAGTTCCAAACAACGTAAGAAGCCATTCCGGCGTGTTTGTTGCCCATATGGCAACTTTGTCGCCTTTTTTAATCCCCATAGCGTGGAAGCCTTTTGCAGTTAAGTTAATTAATTCTCTAAATTCCTTAAAGGTTTTACGAAATGGAAGATGTGTATATAAAACCGCATCGTTGTCTGGGAAGTTTTCTGCCGTTCTGTCAATTAATTGACCCATTGTCATATTCAATAATTTTTCCATAGTTCACCTCTATGAATTATTACGACGTATTTCCGCCCTTTTTATTTTACCGCTAATTGTTTTTGGAAGTTCGTCAACAAACTCAACAATTCTTGGATATTTGTAAGGAGCTGTAACCTTTTTAACATGCTCTTGAAGTTCTTTAATTAAAGCCTCAGAGGGATCAAAACCGCTTTTAAGCACAATAGTAGCTTTAACAATTTGCCCTCTTACAGGATCTGGCACGGCTGTAACAGCGCATTCTACAACGGCTTCATGCTCGATAAGCGCAGATTCCACTTCAAAAGGTCCTATTCTGTAGCCACTGCATTTTATAACGTCATCACTTCTGCCAACGAACCAGTAATATCCATCGGCATCTCTCCATGCAACGTCCCCTGTATTATATTTTCCGCCGGACATTGCCGCACTTGTAAGTTCCTCGTCTTTATAATATCCTGTAAATAAGCCGCATGGCATACCATTGTTAAGCCTTTGAACAACTATTTCTCCTTCTTCGCCAATATCACAGCTATTTCCGTCTGAATCAATTAGGTCAATATTATATAAAGGAGAGGGTTTGCCCATTGAACCTGGCTTTGGCTCAAACCACTGAAAATTGGCAATTAACACACTGCTTTCACTTTGTCCGAAACCCTCGTGAAGCTTAAGCCCTGTTTGGGCAAGCCATTGGTTATAAACCTCCGGGTTTAACGGTTCGCCTGCAAGAGAGCTATGCTTTATTGAACTTAAATCATATTTAGATAAATCCTCTAAAAGCATAAAGCGAATCATAGTTGGTGGTGCGCAAAAAGTGGTTACTTTATATTTTTCAAGTTTCTCTAATAGATTTTTGGGAATAAATCTTTCCATATCGTAAGCGAAAATTACCGCTCCGCAAATCCACTGCCCATAAATTTTGCCCCAGCCGAATTTTGCCCAGCCGGAATCGGAAACGGACATATGAAGCTTTCCGTTTTGAACCTGTTGCCAATAATGGGCCGTTACAATATGCCCTAAAGGGTGTGTAAAATTATGACGAACCATTTTTGGAAAGCCCGTAGTGCCAGATGTGAAATATATAAGCATTATGTCTTGGTTTTTTGTGGCTTCCTCCCCTTCCGGTCTTTTGAAAACATCGGATGCGGAAGAAATACCCTCGTCAAACGAAAGCCAACCCTCTTTTTCACCATCAACCATAATAAGTTTCTCTAGAGTGTTACATTTGTCTTTGGCAAGCTCTACCTGCTCTACCTCGTATGTATCGTTTACGCAAACAATGACCTTTATGTTTGCCGCATTTACTCTGTAAGTTATGTCTTTAGCTGTAAGCTGCAAAGTCGCCGGAATACATATTGCGCCGATTTTACATAAAGCCATAGCGCTAATCCAGTATTCATAACGTCTTCTTAAAATATTTAAAACAACGTCGCCTTTTTTTATGCCCAATGATTTATAGAAATTTGCCGCTTTATTTGAAAGAGCAGATATTTCTGCAAAGGTAAATGTTCTCTCGTTCCCATTGTCGTCGCACCAAACAAGAGCTAACTTTTCATTATCAAGGGCAGCCCATGTGTCTACAATATCAAAGGCGAAATTAAAATTTTCAGGAACGTTAACTTTATAGTTATTTAAAAAATCCTCATAAGAATCAAAATCCGTACGTGGTAAGTAACGGTCTATAAGCATACAAACTCCCTCTCATTCAGCAATAACTGTTAAAAATTTAGCAGGCTTATTGTACATTGCCTTTTGGCCATGGGGATGCATTGGATTAAAATAAATAGAGTCGCCAGCTTCTAGCAATAGCCTTTTATCATCAAAAAGCACTTCAATTGCACCTTCTAAAACAAAGTTTAGCTCTTGCCCGTTATGGCTAACAAGCTCTGGGTCTCCTTCATGTGGGTCAACGGTAACAACCATAGGTTCCATAATTTTATGCATATACTTATAAGCAAGGCCTTGAAAGTTGTATCCTGGGTAACGGTCAATCCTAACGCCTTTTCCGGCAGGAACAACGCAATAAGTATCTATTCTAGGCGTTCTTCCTGTAATAATTTCAGACATGTCTACTTTAAACATATTTGACATATGGTATAAAACGCTTATGGGAATGTTTTCGCCGGAGTTTTCATAATTGTTATATGTTAGAACTGAAACTTTAAGTTCGTTTGCCATATCTTCTGGAGAAAACCCACAAATTTCACGCATCTCTCTAATACGTGAGGATATTTCAAGCATTTGGTCGTTCATATTTACCCCCATATTAATAGTTATGTATACTCCTTAACCATATAAAATGGTACTGAGTTGCGAGCAACTTTTGCTTGTGGCAAGGAAGAGACGACGCCGTGTGCTAGCGGCACACAAGAAGTTGATGACGTAGTCCACAAGTAAAATTCGCCGCAAGGCAGTGCTATTTTATGTGGTAAGGGAGTATAGCTAAGACCAAGGCTCAACTTGCGTATGAAGTGATTGAGGCACTCCTACAAGCTGAACATCAAATTTTAAAGATGGCTCGACATAAGTGCTTGCATTATGTATACGAAAAGATATTGCCCAGCCGTTATCGCAAGTTACAATAATTGTATTTTTTGAATTAGTTTTATAACTAATGTCATAAAATTTAGTAGGTAATTTTAATTTCTCAATTTTCGTTTCTGGTTTTACTTTTGCCGATTGTCTATTAAGAGTACCAAAAATATTATAAGCCTGAATTTGAGTTATTTTTTTAGACTCCTTTGTTATTACTTTGTAAAAATCGTTTTTACCAAGTAAATAACTTAAAAGCAGTGCCGGTATAACTTCACAATGCTCTTTATTAAGCCTTAGCAGCTCAGTAGTAAAGGCATTTAGTAAAGGTATATAAAATTTGTCGCTTTTATCTGCAATTTGACTCCATTTTATATTTTCGTCTCTTAACTTTACCAGTTCATGAAAAAGCGGATTAATTTCACTGAAATAATTTGAGGAGCAGTGTATACCAAACCATTGAAAACCAAAATCTATATTTTGTGATAATCTTGAATGCTTAACAGCAGAATGGTTATGTTTGCACGAAATACCTATTTCCCAACCATTATGCTCTCTTTTACACAAAACATCACGAACATCACCAATAATGCCTTTTGCATCATCTTGTATTGATAGGCACAAAGGGGAATTGTTATCATGGTTTTGAAGCTGTGGCTCTAATCTTGATATTATTCTATAGGCTGCTAGTGCAGCCTTTTCCATCATTAAAGCGGATTTCTGGTCAAGACCGGAGAAGTAATTATTTGCGGTTTCATATGCAGCATTATAATCTATTAGCACAGGCTGATCTTTTGATAAATTATCTGAAACAGCTTTCAGGCAAGCGTATTCAAAAGCCTTGCCTTTTTGAGTTTGAGTTGCCATTATTTCACCAACTTTTTGCCATCCATTTTGTTAAAAGAATTAAGCAATGTTTCCTTAATACTTGTTGCAATAACTTCTGCTAGTTTAACCGGAACTGCATTTCCGATTTGCTTGTATTTACTTGTTAAATTTCCGGCAAACTGCATATTTTGCGGAAATGTTTGAATGGCAGCGGCCTCTTGCCAGCTAAAGCGGCGTGTTTTTCCAGCTCCAAAAACCCAATTATCATCACCGATTTTTTTCATATCCGGTGATGATGGGTGCAATGTAACTTGTTTACTCATAGCAGGAATTGTATAAGAAACTTCGCTCCAATTTCTTTTCCTGTTTCTGCTCATATATCTTGATGAAAAAGCTCCTTGGCAAATATCGCTTTGTTTTGGTTCAGGTAAATTATGCAAAGCATCATATAATGTAACTTTTTTTATAAAAGGTTTTGGAAATTCATAATTTGAAACTTTTAAATCTTTTCTAAAACCTATCATTATAACTCGCCATCTATCTTGGGGAACGCCATAATTTGCCGCATTAACAAGAGTGGGATAAACATTATATCCACGGGACGAAAAATCTTCGTTTATTGCCTCAATAATCATACCTTCTCCAAGGGTTAATATCCCTTTTACATTTTCTGCAACAAAAACATACGGCTTCTTTTCCTCAACAAGTTTTACAAAATATTTATATAAAACATTTCGCTTATCATCAATTTTTCTAGGGCCTGCCAAAGAGAACCCCTGGCAGGGAAATCCTCCAGAGATAATGTCTGCCTTTGGTATTTCTGAAAAATCAATTTTTGCAATATCCCCATGTATTACTGTCGCTTTTGACCAAAGCTTATGGGTTTCGCAAGCATCGTTATTTATGTCATTTGCCCAAATTGTATTAATACCGCAGTTTTCAAAACCAATATCTAACCCGCCTGCGCCGGAAAATAAAGATACCATAGATAAATTATTAATTGTATGCATATGGTTTAAATCAATTATCATGCTAACAAAGAAACCACCTTTATTTACTTGAATCTTCTTCTCTTATTTGAACTCGTCTTATTTTACCGCTAATTGTTTTAGGAAGTTCTTCAACAAACTCTACAATTCTTGGGTATTTATAGGGAGCTGTGTTTTTCTTAACAAAATCTTGAATTTCTTTTACTAACCCATCAGACGGTTCATAACCTTTTGCTAAAATTATAGTTGCTTTAACGTTAAAACCTCTGTCCGGGTCTGGAACGCCGGTTACGGCTGTTTCTAAAACTGCCGGGTGTTCAAGCAAAGTAGATTCAACTTCAAACGGCCCGATTCTGTAACCGGAAGATTTAATAATGTCATCGTTTCTGCCTTTAAACCAAATATAACCGTCTTCGTCACGCCACGCAGTGTCTCCTGTATGGTAAATGCCATCATGGAGAACTCGTTTAGTTCTTTCGTCATCTTTGTAATAGCCCATAAACAAGCCTAATGGGCGGTTATTAATATCTGGAACAGGAACACAAAGCTCCCCTTCTTCGCCGGCTTCGCATTCGTTGCCGTCATCGTCCATTACTTTGCAGTAACTTCCCGGCATAGGAAGCCCCATAGAGCCCGGCTTAGGTTCAATCCAAGGGTTAGTTGCAATTAAAACGGTACACTCCGTCTGTCCATAACCCTCTCGAAGCTTAAGCCCAGTAGCTTTAAGCCATTGATAATAAATTTCTGGGTTTAAAGGCTCTCCTGCAATAGAACATTTTTTTAAGGATTTTAAAGAAAATTGAGATAAATCCTCTTTTATTAAAAAGCGGTATATTGTTGGTGGAGCGCAAAAAGAAGTAATATTGTATTTGTCAATTAAAGTTAAGAAATCGCTAGGCTTAAACTTTTTGTCGTAATCATAAACAAAAACCGCCGCTTCGCAAATCCATTGACCGTAAAGCTTACCCCACGATGTTTTTGCCCAGCCGGTGTCTGCAACTGTAAGGTGCAAATCCGTTTCATCAAGATTATGCCAAAACCTTGCTGTTGTAATATGACAAAGGGGATATAAAAAGTCATGGGCAACCATTTTTGGCATACCTGTTGTGCCTGAAGTAAAATATGCAAGCATAACGTCATTGTTGTTTGTAGCTTCTTCGCCGACAGGTCTCTCAAAAACATCACTTTGCTCATTAACAAGCTGTACAAAATTCAAATAAGATTGTCTTTCACCGGAAAGAAGAGCTTTAGTTTTTAATATATCCCCTGTTTTTGCCTGTGCTTCATCTATAGAATTGCAAAGTTCAGAATTATCTGTTGTTATAATCATTTTAATATTCGCTGCGCTTATTCTATAAACCAAGTCTTTTGTTGTAAGCAAATGAGTTGCAGGTATTAAAATTGCGCCGAGTTTATGCATTGCAATTGTTAAAAACCAATATTCGTAACGTCTTTTAAGCATAGCCATAACAACGTCACCTTTGTTAATGCCAAGGCTTTTAAGGGCATTTGCCATTTTGTTGCTTTCTTGCTTAACTTCTCCAAAAGAAATCGTTTTTTCGTCGCCTAAATCGTTACACCAAACAATAGCTGTTTTGTCAGGTTTTGTATCTGCTAAAACATCAACAATATCGTATCCGAAATTAAAATTTTCCGGCATTTCAACTTCAAAATTTTGATAAAAATCGTTATAATCTTTAAAGTCCGTTTTGCAGTATTTATTTACCAACGCCATCTCTTTAGCACTCCTTTTAAGTTATTATAACCAGTTCTTTAGCAGGTTTACCGTTCAGCGCCTTCATACCATGCTCATAAGCAGAGTTAAAGTAAATTGCGTCGCCTTCGTTAATTGTTATAACGTGTTTGTCTATATGTATCTCAAAAGAACCTTCCATACAAAAATGGAATTCATGACCTTCATGAGAGTTTAAGCTAAAAGGCTCGTTTTCTGGCTTAACTGGAATTGTAATCATATAAGGGTCAAGCTTTCTGTTGGCAAAGTTATACGCAAGTGCTTTATAATCGTATGCCGCACGTCTGTCAACACCTATACCTTTGTCTTTCCTTACAACTGAATAAACGGAAAGCTTTGCTTCCTCTCCTGTTAAAAGTTCCGTCATGCTTATTTTTAATTCCACAGAAATATTATGTATAATGCTAACGGGAATTTCGCTTTCGCCTTTTTCAAAACTTAACAGTTTTTCAGCAGAAATATTAATAGCTTCTGCAAGCTGTTCAATTGTATAGTCTGAAAGCTCACGAATACCTTTTATACGTGCGCCAATATCTTTATTAACGTCCGACATGTTATGCCCCCCACAATTTTAATAATTAAACCCTAACTCAATTGCTTTTACACTTGTATCAAACAAATCCTTTTTACGTTCTGAAACCGATTTTTTGAGAGCTGACAAAATATCATCTTTAGTAAAAAGCTTTGTTTCTTTAATAAATTTGCCAACGAATATCATATTTGCAAAGGTTTTCATATCGTTATCAACCGCAAGCTGTGTTGCAGGGAAATAAAAAGCATTAACATCACTACGGCTTGTTTTTCTTTCAATTAATGTTGAATCTATAAATAACAGTCCGTCTTTTTCTAAATCATTTTCAAATTTATCAAAGGACGGAGCATTCATACACATTAGAACATTAGGGTTTGAAACTATTGGTGAACCAATTTGCCCATCTGAAATAATAACTCCGCAGTAAGCAGTGCCACCGCGCATTTCCGGACCATAAGAAGGAAGCCATGAAACCTCTTTATTATTTAAAAGCCCTGTATAAGCCAAAAGTTTTCCGGCAAACAAAATACCCTGCCCACCGAAGCCGGTAATTAATATTTTGGATTCCATTTATTTGCCCTCCTCTAACGCTTTATCCTTATAAACCCCTAACTTATAGTAAGGAAGCATATTTTCTCTAAGCCAGTCAAGAGATTTAACAGGGTCAAGCCCCCAGTTTGTCGGGCAAGTTGATACTATTTCAATAAGGGAAAAACCTTTGCCGTCTAGCTGGTACTGGAAAGCTTTTTTAAGAGCTTTTTTTGCCGCTTTAACGTTTTTAACACAGTCAACGCTTACTCTTTCTATATAATATGCGCCTTCAACAGTTGAAAGCATTTCACTTACTCTAACAGGATAACCGGCAACTTTAATATCTCTTCCATAAGGGGTTGTTTGAGTAACTTGCCCAGGGAGAGTTGTAGGTGCCATTTGTCCGCCTGTCATGCCGTAAATAGCGTTATTTACGAAAACTATTGTAATGTTTTCCCCTCTTGCGGCTGCG
Organism: uncultured Eubacteriales bacterium; assembly: GCA_964545475.1. Classification (GTDB taxonomy): domain Bacteria; phylum Bacillota; class Clostridia; order Lachnospirales; family JAISER01; genus CAZJGG01. Next base: position 25,508 of record CAZJGG010000030.1, read on the forward strand.
TGAACCGTTTCAGCCGTACCAATAGCCGCTAAATCCCCGTCTCCTTGATATGTAAACACTATATTATCCGGGTTTGCTCTTTTTAAGCCTGTAGCTAAAGCAGGAGCTCGCCCATGAGCCGCCTGAGCCATGTCGCATTCAAAGTAATCAAAAGCTAAAACGGCGCACCCTACAGGCGCTACGCCTATTGTTTTATCCGTAATTGAAAGCTCATCCATAACTTCCGCAATAAGCCTATGAATAATACCGTGGGTACAACCCGGGCAATAATGTAGTGTGTTATGGGACAATGCTTTTGGTCTTTCAAAAACTGTCTGCATATTATACCCCTTTCGCCTCAATAATTTTATTCATTATATCTTCCGGTGTATGCACCATGCCGCCTGTTCTTCCTGAAAATAAAACCGGCTTTTTGCATTTAATCGCAAGTTCAACGTCTCTTATCATTTGCCCCATGTTCATTTCCACCGAAATTAATGCTTTTGCTTTATCAGCGGCTTCAAGAAGTTCTTTTTGCGGAAACGGCCATAAAGTTATAGGCCTTATAAGCCCAACTTTTATTCCTTGTTTTCTTGCATCAGCAATTACGTTTTTACAAATTCTTGATGTTGCTCCGTAAGCTACCAAAACAATTTCTGCATCGTCCATTTGGTAAAGTTCGGCTTTTGGTTCATTTTTTTCTACTTCTTCGTATTTTTTATATCTATCAATGTTAAGTTGTTCTAAAAGCTCTGTATTTAAATAAAGGGAGTTTATAATGTTTTTCTTTCTTCCGTTTTTCCTGCCTGTTAAAGCCCAGTCTTTTTCCGGCAACAGAGGTTTTTCCTTTGGAGTTAAATCCACAGGCTCCATCATTTGCCCTAATATACCGTCTGCTAAAATTAAAGCCGTCATTCGGTATTTGTCTGATAAATAAAAGGCTTCGATAGTGAAGTCAAGCATTTCCTGCACGCTGTTAGGCGCAAGAACAATCATTTTAAAATCCCCATGGCCGCCGCCGTGAATTGCGTGGTTATAATCCGCCTGTGAAGGCTGAATGCCTCCAAGACCCGGACCACCCCTTTGAACGTTTACAACAACCGCCGGTAAATCACAGCCGGCTAAATATGATAAACCCTCGCTTTTAAGGGCAATACCCGGGCTAGAGCTTGAAGTCATAGAACGAACGCCAGCCGACGCCGCACCGATAACCATGTTTATAGCGGCAACTTCGCTTTCGGCTTGTAAATAAAGCCCACCGATTTTAGGCATTTTTCTGGACATATAAGCCGAAATTTCTGTTTGGGGTGTAATTGGATAACCGAAAAAATGTCGGCATCCTGCCAAAATAGCGGCTTCGGCAATGGCTTCATTGCCTTTCATAAGCACTTTCTGAGACATATATAAACCTCCTATGTATTATTCCTTTACTACAGTGATAATTGATTCCGGGCACATAGTAGCACAAAAAGCGCAGCTAATGCATTTATCTTCGTCAATTAGTGTCGCCGGATGGAAACCTTTTGCGTTTAGCTTTTCAGGGTTTCTTTTAATAACTTTTTTGGGGCAAGCATCTTCGCATAACCCACAGCCTTTGCATGAGTTTTCAACTATTGTTACTTTAGCCATTTCTATTCCTCCGTTTTATTATATTTTCCAAATATTTTTTGGAAAAATATTAATTTTAAATAAATTGTTTATAGATATGTTTTCTTTAAATAAATCTTCTCGAATTGCTGTCATTAATATAGGAAGAGAAATTTTTTGTGAAATTTCTTCGGCGTATTCTATAGAATCGTGTATATTTTCAAGAGTTGTTTCATTCCCAAGGTTTGAGTTATTAACAATCCCTGTAAACTTAATTTTTGATGCATTTTCTATTTCGTCTTTTATTTCAATAACACTTTGTGCATCTCTTGTTAGTGGCCTGTATTTATTAATAACCATAAGCATTTCATAATTATTTTCGCTTTTAATGGCTTCGGCAAATCTTCCTAAAGCCAAAGCACCTCTGTCGTCTCCGCCTAAGTCTACTACGGCGGTTAAATCCTTATTATCAAATATTTTCTGTGTATCAGGAGAAACGGACGGTACATCTAAGTTTGAACCGGCAAATTTAGATGAAATAAGCTCTATCCCATTTTGTTTTAATAAGTCTGCGCTGTCAACTGTTCTGAAATAAGGGTTAACAATATCCAAATCGCATATTGCGGTTTTATTATTTTCATTCTTTAAAAAAAATGCGTAATTTAACGCAATTGTAGTCTTTCCGCTGCCATAATGACCGGCGAATATAGTTATTCTTCTATTTGTAAAGCTCATATTACAACCATCCGCTCTAAAGTTAAGTATTATTAACTAAGCATTATATCAAAAAATGTCGATAAGCACAATGGTTTTTAATGAGCAAGTTTAAACAGATTTTTCGCTTTTTCTGGCTCTTAATTCTCGAAAATAACCAGAAATTAATTCACTGCATTGAACTTTCAAAACATTTTCTACAATTAATACTTGATGATTAAAGCCTGGATTGTCTAAAATATTCATAACCGAACCACAGCACCCAGCTTTGGCATTTCTTACACCAAATACCACTTCTTTAATACGTGATTGTAAAATTGCTCCGGCGCACATAGCGCAAGGCTCTAAAGTAACAAAGAGGGTTGCGTCCTCTAGCCGCCAATCCCCTGTAACATTACACGCTTCTGAAATGGCTGTCATTTCCGCATGATAAATTACACTTTTCTTTGTATTTCTCATGTTATAACCAGTTCCAATAATTTGCCCTTCGTTTACGATTAATGCACCTATTGGCACTTCGTCGTATTCCATCGCTTTTTTGGCAAGCTCAATGCATTTATACATATAATATTCGTAATCCATAGTTTCACCTGCTGTAATTTGTTTTAAAAACATGCCTTTTATTGTAAAAATTTAATTGCTTAAGGTAAATATACAAATGTAACAAAATTTATTAGTTTTATTAATCACATTTACTATTCTAAATAAAATGTTAAATTATCCAAACATTGTCATTTAATTATTGCATGAAAAGTAAATACATGATAGTATAAACTCAAGTGCTATAAATATATAGTTTGATATTATTTTTAATGGAGGGATTTTAGTGGATGAAGATAAAAAACACGAGGATAAATTTAATATAGTAAAAAGAGGATATGATGTAACAGAAGTAAATGAATATATTAACACACTTGAAAGTGTACTCACAAGTTATAAAGAAAAAGATAATGTTATTAAAAACGCAATAATAAGTGCGCAAATGGCGGCGGATAACATTGTAAAAAACGCAGAGCTTGAAGCGGATAATAAATTAACAAAAGTATACTCAAAGCTTAGCGAAATAAGCCAAAGCGTAAGTCATCACAAAAAAGTAATTAATGATTTTCAAAGTGAATACAATGATATGATTTCAAAATACATACACAAATTTAATGAATCCGATTTAGCCGGGCTTCAAGCAAAGCTTGAGGAATTCGATAGTTTTGTAAAAAGTATCATGAGCCAATCATAACCGAGTCAGTTTAGTAGTGTAAATATTTAGCACAAAGAATCTACCGTTTTATGATTAAACGAGGATTCTTTGTGCAGTAACAGCAGTGATTTTTGCAGTATAATATGTGCGTTAACCAATTTAATTAATGATAAGTTCTTTGAACAGACTCTTAATAAAATACTTGACGTGTTACAATTAAAGATACAATTACCCCGACAATATTTGCGAAAAGTGCGCCGGATAATGTATATTTAGTCTTTGATATTTTTACATGCATAAAATATATACTCATAGTATAAAACACTGTTTCTGTGCAGCTCATCATTACAGATACAAAGCGCCCGATGAATGAATCTGGTCCGTCATTTTTAAAAATATCTAAAAGAGCGCTTGTTGATGCAGAAGAGGATACGAGCCTAAAAAATATTAGCGGCACTGCTTCTTCCGGGAATCCTATTTTGTCAGTTATAATTGTCATTGGGGCAATAAGTAAGTCAAAAAATCCGGAAGCACGTAATATTGCTACTGCAACCATAAGCCCAATTAATGTGGGCATAATATTAAAAACAGTAAAAACTCCGTCTTTTGCGCCTTCGATAAATGAGTCGAACAGCGCAACTTTTTTGTAAAACCCAAACAAGATAATAATAACAAAAAGCATTGGAATTATAAAATTTGAAGCATATGCAAGGGCTTTCATTATTCCCCTCCCCTTTCGCTTAGCTTAGCATAAACTATTCCCGCAATTGTTGTGCAAAGCGTTGCTATTATTCCGGGCACAATTATTTCAGACGGATTGCTTGAACCGTATTGAGAGCGGTATGCGATTATATTTATTGTAACTAGCTGCAAAGAGGACATATTTACAATTAAAAACATGCACATGGATTTGCTTGCTTCATTTTTTTTAGGGTTAAGCTTTTGGAGCTCTTCCATAGCCTTAAGACCGGCAGGAGTTGCCGCCCACCCAAGCCCTAAAAAATTCGCAATAAAATTTGTCGAAATATAATTAATTGCCTTGGAGTTTTTAGGTAAATCCGGGAACAAATATGTAATAAGCGGAAGCATTTTTCTGGATAAGGAATTTATAAGACCGGATTTTTCTGCAATTTTTAATATTCCCATCCACATTGAAACAATGCCAAGCATAACAGTGCATATAGAAATAGCCTCTTTTGCAGAATCTATTACCGCATTTGTAACATCCGGCATTTTTCCTGTAAAAGCTGCAATAAGAATACCTAATAAAATCATTGCAGCCCATAAATAATTAAGCATACTATCACCTCTTTGTATAAGCATATGAAAAATGATACAAATTTAATATAAATATAATTTTACAATGATTTCCATATATTGACATTTATTTCATTTTATGTTATTATTTATACCCATGTGATACGTAGTTCTATATAACAGCATTAAATGAATATCGCTTAACGGAAGGCTCTGTATACAGATTAAACCATGACGGAGCTAAAGCTCAATATTTTACATAGGAGGATAAAGATGATTGCTTCAGGTTTTGTTAGAAAAGTTGACGAATTAGGACGTATCGTGCTGCCCATTGAGATACGCAAATCTTTGCTTATTAAAGAAAAGGATTCTTTAGAAATATTTATTGAAAACGAAAAAATAGTGCTTCAAAAATATGAGCCTGGCGATATGTTTACAGGAGAGCTTGATGACCTTGTTGCTTATAAAGGCAAAAAGTTTTCTAAAGCCACTATTAAAGAAATGGCGGAATTGGCTGGTATCGTAAATAATGAATAATAATAATAAAAAAAACCCTATCAATATAAAAATATTGAATGGGTTTTTTTGTTTTTACTCATACATAAATGCAATAATTATTTCAGAAGGGCTTATACTTTGAATCTCTTTGCAGAAATTTAATACTCTTTCAATATTTGTTTCACTATGGAACTGCCTGAACCATAAAGCTATAATATTTCTTAAGGAATGTTCGTCAAACTTACCCATTTCCGCATGAACAGCCGCAATAAACATTTGAATCATAAGTGTCATTATTATTATTTTCAGAAACCTGGTTTTTACCGTCAAATCTGGTTTGGTTTTAGCTTCACTAAACAGCTGAGTGACGACTAAGTAACTAAGCAAATTAACAAAAATATATTCGTTTTCTTTAATATATTTCTCTAAGAATGAAAAAATAGAGTTTACAATTTTCATATTCCAGTCTTCGTTTTTGCAATTTTCTTCTATGCTTTTTATGATCTCGTGCATCTTTTTATTTTTTACTGTATTAGCTTTTGAATCAATTGAAATAGCCCTTAAAATTAGCCAAGCAGCGGCAAAAAGACTATAACGCTCATTGGTGGATTTAAACTTCGCCTTTGCAAGTTTTTCAAAAATTTGGGTATCATTAACATATAACAAATAGCTTTTTGTTATTTCATTAATATCTTTAGGGGTTACATCTTCTTGCTGGCAAACTGTATTAAATTTTTCCGTTGCAAGGCTCATTATTGCAATTTTTTGCCACAAATTTGCCACATCGGCATGCAAAATATCTAAGTAAAAATCTCTTATTTTTTCGTAAACCGCTTCAATAGGCTCGAAATCACCCTCTTGTACCGTAAATACAGCTTTTTTATTTTTTATTTCAACTTTTCTATTATTTAATAGCGTATGCTTAACTGCTTCACTGCATGAAAGCATATTAAAGTCTATTACAGTTTTATTAAGCCTAGTTCTAAACCTTGGATATGTTCTGCAAATATGAGGCAAATATTCTACACCGAAATATCTTTGAATTTTACATAAGCCTGAAGGTGTTAAAAATTTACACCATTGTTCTTCATCTAAAATAAATTTTCTTAATCCTTTTTCGTTCGGCTCCGAAATGTTTTCTTTTAATTCCTCTTTAATTTCATTGTCAACCGAAATAAGCTTGCTATATATATCTTCGGTTATACTTATTGTCCAAGTATGACAGCAGCTATCGTCGCATAACTCTCCGGTGCATGCAAAGTCTGAATACCCTGTAATCTCTGCAATATGCTCCTTGTATTTGTACTTATTCATTAAGAGCCTCCTATTATTTAACCAAAATTTTATTGCACGTTTTTAAATATTTTACTATAATGATTAAAAAAGGTAAAGGAAAAGTTGTTATGGAAATTGAACGAAAATTTTTATTGGACAAATTACCATTTGAATTAGACAGTTTTGAACACCTTAATATTTTGCAGGGTTATATTAGCACCGACCCTACCATAAGGCTCAGAAGGCAAAACGATACTTGTATCCTTACCGTTAAAGGCTCAGGTCTTATGGCTAAAGAAGAATTTGAACTTGAAATTAATTTAATACAGTTTGAAAATCTCTGGAAAAAGGTTGAAGGCGGTATAATAAGAAAGAAAAGATATTTAGTTCCTATAGAAAACGGTTATACGTCGGAAATTGACATTTACGAAAACAAGGAGTTAGAGGGGCTTTTAACAGTGGAGGTTGAATTTGACACTGTTCTGGAGGCTGAAAGCTTTAACCCGCCTAACTGGTTCGGAATTGATGTTACAAGTGATAGGCGATATAAAAATACCAATTTATCGAAGCTTGTACGAAAATAAATATAACGGGCAGAACAATGTTAATGTAATGCCCGTTATATTTTAAACTTAAAACCTGTGTTCAATAAGCTGTTGCCCGACTTTGAACACTGGTTCTTATTTTCTCCAAACCATTTCGTTAACAATTTTTGTATAACTTGCAATAAGCTTTACAACTTTTGCAGAAACATTAATGTCTTGATAATCGGGTACTTTAGCAACAATTTCATTTTTAGCCGCCATATTTGAAGCCAGCTCTATCGCCTGCAAAATATGTTTGTAAACTATCCCCCCAATTATAATTGATCCCTTATCAAGCACTTCCGGTCTCTCCGTAGACGTTCTTATTAAAACTGCTGGAAAGTCCAGTATAGCACTTTCTTCGGACAACGTTCCGCTATCAGATAAAACGCAGAAAGCGTTTTTTTGCAAATGATTATATTCCGTAAAACTAAACGGCTTCATTGATTGTACAAGAGGATGAAACTTGAAATCTCTTAATTCAATGAACTTCATGCTTCTTGGATGAACCGAATATATTACCGGCATACCATAAGCCTCTGCAATTCTGTTTATAGCCGTCATTAACGATATAAAGTGAACTTCGTTATCTATATTTTCTTCTCTGTGGGCGGAAACAACAATAAAATTTTTAGTGCTAAGCGAAAGCTTTTCTAGTATATCGCTTTGCTCAATTTTGTTTTTATTTTTAAGCAAAACTTCCGTCATTGGTGATCCTGTTACGAATATATATTTACTTTCTATGCCTTCCGCTATTAAGTTCCGACGGGAATGTTCTGTATAAGTAAGGTTTACATCAGCCAAATGGTCAACAAGTTTACGGTTTATTTCCTCTGGCACATTCGGGTCAAAACATCTGTTCCCTGCCTCCATATGAAAAACCGGAATTTTCAGCCGCTTTGCAGAAAGAGTTGAAAGGGCTGAATTTGTATCTCCTAAAACAAGAAGCGCATCCGGCATAATATCGCTAAGCAGCTTGTAGGACTTTGATATAATATTCCCAATTGTTTCTCCAACACTACCTGTTGCGCAGTCTAAATAATAGTCCGGGGTTCTTAAGTTCAAATCCTTAAAAAATATTTCATTTAAATTATAATCCCAGTTTTGCCCTGTATGAACTAAAATATGTTCAAAATAATTGTCGCAGGTTTTTATAACTTCTGAAAGCCTAATGATTTCAGGTCTTGTACCTATAATTGTTACTAACTTTAATTTTTCCACGAAACTTCCTCCTATTTTCTCTTCAAATTCAAACCGTTAAAGCTGCCTTGCTTATACTGTTTCCAATTAGATATGGGGACAAAATATTGATGAACGTGTTTGAATAATACACGTTCATCAATATTTTGTCTTTTAATTGAATTGGAAACAGTATTAACTCACATTACATTATATTAATATGAGTTCAACCCGGTGAAAACTTAGCTGAATATTGATAGAAATTACGGTCTTTTATAATATTTATCAATATCACTGTTGAATATAAAAATATTTAGAAAACGTGCCATCATTACAATATTTTATCCGCATCGCTATTTGGAAACAGTATTAAGTGTAACACATTAATTTCTAAAGCATATACTAGAAATAGGACATGTTTTTATAAAATTAATACATTAAAGATTTATAGACATAGCTATATTTACATGTACTATTGATAAACTATAGTTCAGCATTTGCTGAATTTTGAATATTTGATACTGTTCTATTATTTACTAAGATAAAAAAACAAACATACTAAGGAGGTAATTTAATTTTTATGAGTAATTCTTATCATGATATAGACGACGATTGTTGTTCCGATATTCACATTCGGTGCTGTCGAGGCCCGAGTGGTCCGACCGGTCCTACTGGTCCAGCCGGTCCTACTGGCCCGACTGGCAACACTGGCCCTACTGGCCCAACTGGCGACACCGGTCCTACTGGCCCAACTGGCGACACTGG
>CAZJGG010000031.1:0-33987 GCA_964545475.1 uncultured Eubacteriales bacterium
GCCTACGGCATAATCGCGTGCGTTTCATAAATGCAAATTTGCACAAACAATGTAGTGAATGACCCCTGTGTCATTCCGATTTTAAAAGGATTGGTGACATTGGGAACGACACAGGGGTCGTTCCCAATGTCACCAATTTAAAGAAAGCGTCACTGCGCCTATCCGTAGGGGACGGCGTCCTCGACGTCCCAACCTCTTGCAACTAGAGCAATTTGACAAAACATTGACAGGTGTGGAGCGGAAACAGCAAACGTTTCACCGCTGTTTCCGCGAACATAGCTGTTTATGTTTTTGCTAATAGCTATAGAGGCTACGGGCTGTCGAGGACGCCAGCCCCTACAAGATAACCGGATTAACTTGATGACATTGGGTCGTTCCCTACGTTTTACCGATGTCATTTGTGCATATTGTCAGTTTATGAAACGCACGTGCGGCATAATTTACTTGACTTGAAATTTCGTGCATTTTAAATTACAATATAAAAAAAGGGGGAGAATAAATGGGCTTAATAATTAGACTAGAAGAAGAAAAAGACCATAGAGAAGTTGAAAACCTAAACAGAGAGGCGTTTTGGAATTTATACAAAATGGGGTGCGATGAACATTATCTTGTTTATAAACTTCGGAAACATGCTGATTTTGTTAAGGAACTGAATTTTGTTGCAGAAATTGATGGTAAAATTGTAGGAAACATAATGTATACAAAATCTTTTGTTGTTGACGAAAAAGGGGAAAAACATAACACCCTAACTTTCGGACCTCTTGCTGTTTTGCCTGAATATCAAAGAAAGGGCGTTGGCAAGACATTAATCAACCATACTAAGGAAATTGCAAAAAGGATGGGTTATCCTGCAATTATAATATATGGAGATTATAATAATTACTGTGCAAGTGGGTTTGTTAGCTGTAAAAGGTTTGGAATTACAAATACAGAAGGGAGATTCCACTCTGCGCTTTTGGTTTTAGAGCTTAGAAATGGTCACCTTACAGGTATAAGCGGAAAATTTCATGAGAGCGAAGTATTTGATTTAGATGAGGTGGAAGTGGAGGAATTTGACAAACAATTTCCGTTTAAAGAGAAGCTATATTCTTATAAACAGGAGCAATTTTACATTTCTTCACATTCTTATCTATACTAGAAAATCAAAAACAATACAAAGCGAATCCTTGCGAACAAGGATTCGCTTTTTTAATATTTGCTTTATGAAATGCCTGATTTTCGGACATTTTGCGACCTTTAGACTCGAATTTTACAATTAAAAAAACCTATAATTTACAAAAATCCTATTGTAATTTTTTTTAAAATATATTAGAATAGGGTACGAAGTGGAACAATGTGGTGGGATGTAGATTCATAACCCTTAATTAAACAAACTTTTAAATGTGTGGCCAAGGCGGGTGATTTCTGTGTTTTTAGGCGAATATCAGCACACAATAGACGCAAAAAACAGAATAGTACTTCCCTCAAAATTCAGAGACGGTCTTGGGCAGCATTTCGTTGTTACAAAAGGGCTTGATAACTGTCTGTTTGTGTATGCCATGCCGGAGTGGGAGGCTTTGCATGACAAAGTAAAATCACTTCCGGTTACTGACGAAAATGTACGCCGCTTTGTAAGGTTCTTTTTCGGGGGAGCAATGGACGTAGAACCTGATTCTCAAGGCAGAGTTATGATTCCGGCAAATTTAAGAGAATATGCTGAAATTAAAAAAGAAATTGTATCTATAGGTGTTTCTAACAGAATTGAAATTTGGAGTAAAGAAAATTGGAATGCATATAATAACGATTCCAATACTATTGACAACGAGCTTGCCGAAAAAATGGCGCAGCTAGGTATATAAACAGTTTCTAAAACTGGAGCGTGAATTTCATGGAATTTAATCATAAACCTATAATGGTTTCCGAATGCATTAACGGCTTAAATATAAACCCTGAGGGTATTTATGTAGATTGTACCGTTGGCGGAGGAGGTCATTCCTTTGAAATTTCCAAAAATTTAGGGGAAAACGGGCATTTAATAGGGATTGACAGAGACATAAACGCAATTGAGGCTTCATCTAGCCGTTTATCGGCTTTTTCAGAAAAAGTGCTTCTTGTTAAAGGAAACTTTTTTGAAATCGAAAATATTTTGCAATCGTTAAATATTAATGGTGTTGATGGAATTTTAGCAGATTTAGGTGTTTCATCACATCAGCTGGACAGTGCTATAAGAGGTTTTTCATATATGCAAGACGGCGCACTGGACATGCGCATGGACACATCTAAAAAATTCTCTGCATACGACGTTGTAAACGGGTATACGGCGGACAAGCTTTTTAAAATAATAAGCCAGTACGGTGAAGAACGTTACGCAAAGCGCATAGCTTCATTTATTGAGGAAGAACGTAAAATTAAACCTATTCAAACAACTTTTGAATTGGTTTCGGTTATTAAAAAAGCTATTCCGGCGAAGGCAAGGCAGGACGGACCTCACCCGGCAAAGCGAACCTTTCAAGCTATTAGAATTGAAGTTAACGAAGAACTTTCGGGTCTTGAAAGTGCGCTTAAAAATATGGTTAAAATGCTTAAACCGGGTGGTAGGGTTTGTGTTATTACTTTTCACTCTTTAGAGGACAGGATTGCAAAAAATACCTTTAAAGAGATGGTTAATCCTTGCACATGCCCCATAGATTTTCCAATGTGTGTATGCAAGAAAGAGCCGGTTGTTAAGTTAATTTCAAGAAAGCCGATTATTCCAGACGATTCTGAAATTAATGAAAATCCCCGGGCCAGAAGCGCAAAGCTTAGAATTGCAGAAAAATTATAGGGGGTGCCTTTGTGAAGCAAAGATATAATAAGAAAAGCTACAGGGGGAGAAGCTATTCAAACTATTATCAAGCAACAGCAAACGCATGGGACTTAAACACACTGGAACGTTATGACAGAGTCCGCAAGCCGAGAACAGAAGATATAAAAAAAACTAAGAAAAAGGTTAAGTTTAAGCGTAAAGTAAAATCAGTTTACAAAAATGTGGGAGAAACTCAGCATAAGGTATCTCCGTTAACAATTGCAAGTATTTGCCTTGTTTTTGTTTATGCGATTGGCTTGGTTTTAAGCTTTGCATTTATATCAAACAAGCAAATTCAAATCTCAAATTTAAACAAAGAGCTTGATAAGCTTAAAAACCAAAACATTATTACAGAAGCTGATATTTCCAAAAACATAGATATAAAAAAAATCGAAGAAATTGCTATTAACAAATTAAAAATGGGCAAACCAAAACCTCATCAAATTAAACATATTGAAGTAACCAAGCAGGGTTACAGTAAAAAGACAGATTTACCAACTGAAACAATAAGCAGTAAAACCATATTCGGAGAAATTTACGAATTAATTTTTAGTAAGGGTTGAGAAATATGGCTAAGCAGAAAAGTGAAAATACATCAAAAGGAAAACTTGTTTTTTTGGGCGTGATTTTTACTCTTATAATTATGGCACTTTTCGCAAGAGTTGTTTACATAACTACGGTTTACGGGCAAACATACGAGAGAAGAGCAATTGAGCAGGACATGAAAAAGAAAATGAAGGAATCTGTTGTAAGCGCAAAACGGGGAAATATTTACGACAGAAATAAAAAAGCTGTAGCTGTAAGTTATGCCGTTGACAACGTCATTATTGACATTGTAGGAATGGTTGAAGAATACAATAAAAATAAAACCGGCAAAGAAAAAGTTGAAAAAACAATTACAGCTTTAAGCGAAAATTTGAATATTCCCGAAAGCACAATTAAAGGATATTTAGCAACAGACGAAAACGGTGTGCCTGTTAAAAACACAAGATATTTTGTTCTTGCAAAAAATATTGACAGAAAAGTTACTACAGAGATAAAAAGCAAAGGTGCTGTTTGTGTTTATACCGAAGAAGTTTCTAAAAGATATTACCCGGATAACAACTTTGCCTCACAGGTTATTGGTTTTTTAAGAGGGGACACAAGGCTTGGGCTTGAACGACAATACGATAAGGAATTAAGCGGTATAAGCGGAAAAATAGTTAGTTTTGACAAAAACGATGAGTCTTTAAACCAAGAAGTTGTTGATGGATATTCATTAGTTACAACAATTGACTCCACAATACAAAAAACTGCGGAACGGCTTGTTAAGGAAAACCACGAAAAATATCCGTCAAAAAATACTGCTATTATGGTTATGAACCCTAATACAGGAGAAGTCATCGCCATGGCGCAATATCCGCCGTTTAATTTAAACGACCCGGCTAACATTAATGAAATTGGTGACTTAGCCCTGAAAATTGAATTTGAAATGCTTTCAGATCAAGAGAAAGTAGACAGGTTAAGCCAGATTTGGACCAACTTTAACGTATCATTCAGTTATGAGCCGGGATCTATTTATAAACCGCTGGTTGTTGCTGAAGCTCTTGAAGAAAATGTTGTTTCTCTTAATACAAGCTTTTTTTGCGGAGGTTATAAAGTAATAAATGACAGACCTGTAAGGTGCGTTTTAAGAAGCGGTCACGGAAATATTACATTAACAGAAGCAATTGCAAAATCTTGTAATGTTGCCATGATGGAGATTGCCGATAAGCTTGGAGCAAATACATTTTACAAATATCATAATGAATTTGGATTCGGACAAAAAACAGGAGTAGACCTTCCCGGTGAGGCGGATATTGCAAAACTGCAATATAGCTTAAAGGAATTAGAAAGACCAATGCAGATTGCTACAAGCTCTTTTGGTCAAGGGTTTAACGCAACTCCAATTCAATCTTTAACAAGTTTTGCGGCGGTAATTAACGGAGGTAACCTTATTAAGCCGTATGCTGTTTCTCAAATTATTGATGATAAAGGTAATGTTATAAAAGAAAATACGACTACAGTTAGAAGAAAAGTTTTGTCGGAGGAAACATCAAGAATAATGAGAACTATGCTTCAAAGCGTAGTTTCCCCTAATGGTACAGGTAGAAAGGTTATGATAGACGGATATGCTATAGGCGGAAAGTCCGGCACTGCGGAGCAGGGGAAAAGACAAGAAGATAAATCTTTACAAGAGTATGCTTTGTCATTTGTATCTTTTTTCCCGGCAGACAACCCAGAATACATAGCCATTGCCATTATGGACAGACCTATAGACTTTGTTGAGGGCGTTACAATACCGGCCCCAATGATGAAAGAGCTTATAAACGAAATTATTCAATATAAAGGCATTATGCCGACAGTTACGGAAACAGAAGAAGGCCAGAAAAAGCCGGTGGACAAAAACAGCATCGAGCTTGAAGATTTAACCGGGGCTACAATAGTTAACGCTACAAAATACTTTAACTCAATTGGGCTTGATTATGAAATAATAGGAGCAGGGGACATAGTCTCAAGCCAAAGCCCGACGCCGGGAACAATAGTTACAAAAGATACAAGAATATTTGTTTATGCTCAGGACAGCGGAGAAACAAAGCTAGTTATAGTACCAAAAATTGTGGATTTAAGTGTGGAGATGGCTTCTGAGATATTGCTTTCTTCAAGGCTTGTGCCGGTTCCTGTTAACGACCAAAACCAGGTTGAAGAACAAGAAGAACCGCAAGAAGAGCCAACAGATACGGATACGGGCTCGGATTCGTCAGAATCTGAAGAGCCAGAAAAAGTGTCGCAAATTGTTATTGAGCAAATGCCAACAGCAGATACAAGAGTTCCTGAAGGAACGGAAATAAAAATCAAATTAAAAAATTAAGATTAAAGGATTTTATAGGAATACAAGTCTTGTGGGCTTAATAAAATAAGTTTAAGTAATTAATGTTTACATGATTAAACTTATAGGAGAAAATTTATGAACAAGCCCACAATTCTTGAAAAACGCAAGCTGTTTGTGCTTCTAATTGCCTTTGAGCTTATTTTGCTTGCCTTAATTATTAGGGTTTTTTATATACAAACGGTTCAAGGCGAAGGTTTGCAAAAAAGAGCATATGAACAGCAAACAAGAGATAGACTTATAGCAGCCAATAGAGGAAGTATTTTAGACAGGAACATGGTTGGCATTGCAAAAACGGAAACAGTTGCTTCCGTTAGCGTTATACATAACCAAATTAAAAATAAAGAGGAAGCTGCAAGAATTTTAGCGGAAAAATTAGAGCTAGACTATGATATGGTTTTGGAAAAGGTATCGAAAAAGCTAGCTCTTGAAAGAATTAAAACAAAAGTTCCAAAAGAAATTGCAGACGAAATTCGGAATTTAAACATTCCCGGTGTAGTTGTTGATGAGGATATAAAAAGAGTATATCCTTTTTCAAACCTTGCGGCTCAGGTTATCGGTTTTGTTGGTAAAGACAATCAGGGAATAATAGGTCTTGAAGCAAAATATGACGGCTATTTAAAAGGTGAAAGCGGCAAAATACTTACGGAAACAGACGTTAAGGGCAGAGAGGTTAAAGGCGGAAGAGTCTTTAGAGTTGAGCCCCAAAACGGATATAACATTGTAACAAGTATTGATGTTATTTTGCAGCAATACGCAGAGCAAACACTTGAAAAAACTTTAATGCAAACAAATGCAAAAAGAGGGGCAATAATTCTAGTAAATCCGCAAAACGGCGAGATTTATGCTATGGCAAACAAGCCGGATTTTGATTTAAATTCCCCTTTTACTATAAACGACCAGGAACTTCAAATGTACTGGGATTATTTAACAGAGCAGGAAAGAAACAATGCCCTTAACCAAATGTGGCGTAATTTTAGCATTAACGACACTTACGAGCCCGGTTCTACTTTTAAAGTTTTTACTTCTGTAGCGGGGCTTGAAGATAGAGTTGTTAAACCAGACGACCAGTTTGTTTGTTCAGGCTCAAAAGTTGTGGCGGGGCGTAATATAAAGTGTTGGAGATCACCCAGAAGCCATGGGGCGGAAACCTTTGTTCAAGGGGTATACAACTCTTGTAACCCTGTATTTATGGAGGTTGCCGAAAGGCTTGGTTCTGAAAGGTTTTATGATTATTTACGAAGATTTGGCTTTGATAAGAAAACAGGCATAGACGTACCGGGTGAAGCTGTTGGTATTATGCATAAGCTGGAAAAAGTAGGTCCGGTGGAGCTTGCCACAATGAGTTTTGGGCAATCTTTCCAAATAACTCCTATGCAGCTTTTAAGAGGGGCTTCAACAGTTATAAACGGCGGCTATTCCGTTACACCACACTTTGTGACTAAAGTTTTGGATACAGAAGGCAATATTATTGAAAACTTACAGTTTGAACAAGGCGAACAAATTATTTCTAAAGAAACATCAGATACAATGAGAGAAATTCTTGAAGGTGTTGTTTATCAAGGTACAGGTAACAAAACGTATTTGCCGGGATACAGAGTAGGCGGCAAAACGGCAACAAGCGAGAAACTTCCGCGCAAAAGCGGAAAATACATTGCGTCTTTCTTAGCTTTTGCACCAGCAGAAAGCCCTGTTGTGGTAGCTCTTGTATTAATTGACGAGCCACAAGGCGCTTATTACGGCGGTATGATAGCGGGGCCTGTTATGAAAGAAATTTTTCAAAATACTTTGCCTTACTTAGGCGTTGAGCCTGAATTTTCCGAAGATGAATTAACTTTGCCAGAGGCAATGAAAATTACAATACCAGACTTTAGAGAGTTGGATTTAAAAGGCGCAGAAAAAATTGCTAAAGAAATGGGTCTTATTCCAATTATCGATGGTGAGGGAGATATTGTTAAAAAACAATTCCCAATGCCCGGTGATGTTGTAAATAAAGGAACAAAAATTATTTTGTATGTTACGCCTTCCGAAAATTGGGAAGAATAAGCATATATAATGCGAAATGCAGCAAAATGGGAGTTTGCCGCAAAAGTGGTAGAACACATAAGAACACAAAGCAAAGCATTGCATAAAAATTAGACCTTAATAGCTTTGGGTTCTTTTGTGTTCTATGGGTAACAAAATATGTGGTACAATTAGTTAAATGTTGTTTGGTGGATTTGAATGCGATTTGTGATAAGGAGAGGGCAGGAATGTGGCTTTTCGATATTTTAAGAAATATTGGTTTTAAGCTTATACAAGGTGATAACCAGTTTATTGAAGATATTTCTATGGATTCCAGAAGGGTCTGTTATGGAGATTTGTTTTTCTGTATTCCGGGATTTCAAGTAAACGGGCACGATTTTATTGAAGATGTAGTGAAAAAAGGTGCTGCAGCAGTTGTTATTTCTGAAGAACAGAAAAATTATATAGAAGGAATTACGTATATACAAGTTGAAAACACAAGGCAAGCGCTTGCTTATGCTTGCGGAAACTTTTATAACCATCCTTCAAAAAACTTTGTTTTGGCAGGAGTTACCGGAACAAACGGTAAAACTTCTATAACTTATTTTATTGAAGCAGTTTTGCATGCATGGGGGAAAAAGGCTGGCGTTATAGGCACTGTTGACACAAGAGCAGGGGGAGAAAGTTTAAATATTGAGTTTGCAACTTCAACTACGCCAGATACAATAGAACTTTTTAAAATATTCAGTAAAATGAGAGAACAAAACGTTACTCACGTAGCTATGGAAGTTACGAGCCATGCTCTTGCGCTTAACAAAGTTGATGGCATATGCTTTGACGTAGGAATTTTTACAAACTTGACACAAGACCATTTGGATTTACACAAAACTATGGATGAATACAGAGAATGTAAAGCAAAACTTTTTCAAATCTGCAAAACTGGCATTTTTAATGCCGACGACGAATCTTCTGAATTGATTATGAAAAATGCCACATGTAAAAGAATTACTTACGGTATTCACAATGAATGCGATATTAAGGCACTTAATGTAAAAAATACTGCTTACGGCGTTGAATTTGATATAGCAATGGTAGAAGGGCTTTTCCATTTTAATGTTCCTGTCCCCGGAAACTTTACAACTTATAACTTGCTGGCAACTATTGGTGCTTGTGTTGCAATGGGTATTCCTGCCGATGTTATACAGCAAGGATTAAGTAAGGTTAAAGGCGTGCCGGGAAGAATACAACCTGTAGAAAACAACAAAGGTTATACTGTAATCGTAGATTATTCTCATACGCCGGATAGCCTTGAAAATATTATAAAATCTGTAAGAGAGTTTACAAAAGGCAAGGTTTACACCGTTTTTGGCTGCGGAGGAGACAGAGACAGAACAAAACGGCCGATTATGGGAGAAATAGCAGGCAGGCTATCAGATTATTGCATAGCAACTTCCGATAACCCAAGAACTGAAGACCCAATGAAGATTTTAGACGAAGTTGAACTTGGCATTAAAAGAACCGACTGTAAATATGAAAAAATCGTAGACAGAAAAGAAGCGATTTTTAGGGCTGTTGAGCTTGCAGAAAAAGATGACACAGTCATAATAGCAGGTAAGGGGCATGAAAACTATCAAATTTTTGCAGACCATACAATAGACTTTGACGATATGTTAGTAGCGGCGGAGGCTCTAAACAAGCTCTGATCCAGCAGTAACTTAAGTAAAGTAGACAGGTGATATTATGGAGAAATTAACTCTTGTGAAAATTGCGGAAATGGTAAACGGCCAGTTGTTTTGCCGGGACAATGACATGGAAAAGACTGTTAGCGGCGTTTCCATAGATTCCAGAGAGAATCTTAACAACAAGCTGTTTGTTCCGCTAAAAGGCGAAAGAACGGATGGTCACTTATATATACAAAAGGCTTATGAAAACGGAGCAGTATGCGCTCTTTCTGAAGTTAGTACAGACATTAATATGCCTTATATAAAAGTTGACTCTACTTATAGAGCGTTAAAGGAGTTAGCACTAAAATATAAAGAAATGTTGGATGTTAGAATCGTTGCTGTAACAGGCAGTGTAGGCAAAACATCAACAAAGGATTTAATACATTCCGTACTATCACAAAAGTTTAATACTTTAAAAACAGAAGGTAATTTGAATAACGAAATAGGGCTTCCCCTTACAGTTTTCAACCTAAATAAAAAAACTCAATATGCTGTTTTAGAAATGGGAATGAGTAATTTCGGCGAAATAAGTGAGTTAAGCAGGATTGTAAAACCAGATGTTTGCGTTATTACAAACATCGGAATATCTCATATTGAATTTTTAGGCAGCAGAGAAGGCATACTAAAAGCAAAAACTGAAATTTTTGATTACATGAAAAAATATGGAACAATTATATTAAACGGTGATTGTGATATGCTTTCCACTTTAAAGAAAACATATCCTAAAGCCATATTTTATGGAATTGATAAAAGTAATATTATTCATGCCGGAGACATTAATCCAGAAAAAAGTTATCATACAATTTTTAATATAATTAAAAAAGATATAAGCTTTAGAGTAAACATGCCGTTCCCCGGAGAACACATGGTTTCAAATGCTTTAGCGGCGGCGGCGGTGGGGTTTTGCGAGGGGCTTAGTCCAGCAGAAATAAAAAACGGCATCCAATGCGCCAGCTTGTCAAAAATGAGAATGGATATAAAAACCACTGAAAGTGGAATAAAGGTATTTAACGACGTATACAATTCCAGCCCACAGTCCGTAAAAGCGGCAGCTGATATATTGGAGATGGAAAAAGGGCGTAAAATAGCCATTATTGGTGATATGCTTGAACTAGGTGATTTTTCAAGGAAGGCTCATGAAGAAGTAGGGGAATATGTTGCCTCAAAAAATATAGACCTATTTATTTTTATTGGACCTCATTCAATACACAGCTTTAACGCCGTTAAGGAAAAACATGGAGATAACTGTTGTTATTATTATACGAATAAAGAAAAAGCAATTTCGGAGCTTGGGGGTATTTTAAATTCAGGAGATTCAGTTTTAGTAAAAGCATCAAGGGGAATGGGCTTTGAAAAAATTGTTCAGGAAATATTTGAGGTGAAGAAATGAAATACCCGTTGGATTTAGCTATTTATGCGGCACTTATAGGTTTTTTGGTAAACGTTGTTTTAAGCCCTTTGCTTATACCTTTTTTAATTCGGCTTAAATTCGGGCAAAACGTACGGGATGACGGACCGCAAACCCACCTTAAAAAAGCTGGAACACCTACAATGGGCGGAATTATAATAATTATCGCAATTGTAATTGCATCATTGTTTTTTTTGAGAGAAAACCAAGACGGCTTAATGGTTTTATTTGTAACCATTGGCTTCGGGCTTGTAGGCTTTTTGGACGATTACATAAAAGTTGTAAGAAAACGTTCATTAGGCCTTAAAAGCCACCAAAAGATTATTGCACAGCTTGTTATTACAACTGTTTTCGTTTTCTATTTAACATCTATTAAAAAAGATTATTTTGATATTTCTTATACAAGCTTATTAATCCCTTTTGTTAAAGGGTTATCTATTGATTTAGGTATTTTTTATATTCCAGTGATTTATTTTATAATAATTGGTACAGTTAACAGCGTAAATTTAACAGACGGTCTTGACGGTCTTGCATCAGGAGTATCTGTTTTAGTTTCAACCTTTTTTGTTATAGTTGCTTATGCGGCTTCAAGCGGTGCAATGACAATCGCCGGGGCAGCAGTTGGAAGCCTTTTGGGGTTTTTGCTTTTTAATGCATACCCTGCAAAAGTTTTTATGGGCGACACCGGCTCATTGGCGCTGGGAGGGCTTATTGCCTCTTTAGCAATATTGTTAAAGATGCCGCTTTATTTGCCCATTGTCGGTATTATATTCGTTATCGAAGCACTTTCCGTAATGATTCAGGTTGTATATTTTAAATTTACAAAGCGAAGGTTTTTTAAAATGGCACCAATACATCACTCTTTCGAGCTTTCGGGCTGGAGCGAAACAAAGGTTGTAACACTTTTTTATGTTATTACTGCAATTGCTTGTTTAATAGGGTTTTTAGCCGCAAAATATATTATGTAGTTATTTAACGTGCCGGAGGTGAATTATGGAATTTAAGGATAAAAAAGTGTTGGTTTGCGGAATGGCCAGAAGCGGAATACAGGCTGCTAATATGCTTTCAAAACTCGGTGCAAACGTGACGCTTCAAGACATAAAAGAAGAGAATCAATTTGAAAAAGAACAAAAAATTTCCATAAGAAGCGATATAAAGCTGTATTTGGGGAAAAACCCTGATGATATTATAAAAGAGTTTGATTTAATTGTTGTAAGCCCCGGCATACCATGTGATTTACCTTTCTTTGACAGAGCTTTCGCTTTAGACATTCCTATTTGGGGAGAAATTGAGCTTGCTTATATGGTTTGCAGATGCCCGATTATAGGAATAACCGGAACAAACGGAAAAACAACAACAACTGCTTTAACATATGAAATAATGAGAAAGCATATTAAAAATGCGGCTCTAGTGGGAAATATCGGCATTCCCTTTTGCGAAAAGGTTTTGGGGCTTGAAAAAAACGATTATGCTATTGCGGAAATAAGCAGTTTCCAATTGGAAACTATAAAGGAATTTAAACCTCATATTTCAGCTATTTTAAATGTAACACCTGATCATTTAAACAGGCATAAAACAATGGAATGTTATCAGCTTATTAAGGAAAACATTTTTGTTAACCAAAGGGCAAATGATTATACAATCCTTAATTACGACGACAAAATTTGCCGTGAAATGGGGGCAAAAACATTAGCAAGGCCTATATATTTCAGCCTGACTCAAACTCTGAATGAGGGTGTTTATTTAGAGGGAGACAATATTAGAGTTACGCTTTTTGGCTTTGACCAATGCGTTTTTGATGTTAATAAGCTTCAAATTTTCGGCAATCATAATATAGAAAATGTTTTAGCCGCCGTTGCAATGGCGTTTTGCGCAAAAATACCTATGGCTACCATTGTTCAAACTTTAATAGAGTTTAAAGGTGTGGAACATAGGATTGAATATGTTACTGAAATTAATGGCGTTAAATTTTATAACGACTCAAAAGCTACAAATACAGATGCCGCTATAAAATCGTTGGAAGCCATAAAAACTCCTATCGTTCTTATTTGCGGCGGATATGATAAAAATGCTGATTTTACAAACTGGGTAGGTTCTTTTAGGGGCAGAGTGAAACACGCAGTAATAATAGGTGAGGTAAGCGAAAAAATTATTGAAACTTGCAAAGCTTATAATTTTACGGAGTTTGACAGAGCAAATACCCTTAAAGATGCCGTAGAACTTTCACTAAGTAAAGCAAATGTAGGGGATTCTGTATTGTTGTCTCCAGCCTGCGCAAGCTTTGATATGTTTGAAAATTACGAACAAAGAGGAGTTTTGTTTAAAGAATTTGTTCTTGGAATGAGGGATGTTAGTGTCTAGTCAAGGGGCGTTAAGAAAAAACGACAACGACTTTAATTACGAGAACAAAAGGCGAAATTCATATAAGAAAAACAAAGAACAAAAACAGGTTGTTATAGCTGTTGGAAGCATAGATTATACTACGTTGTTAATAACAAGCATATTACTTCTTATTGGTGTTGTAATGGTGTTTTCCGCCGGATATTACAACGCTGCAACAAGAAAAGAATTTAATTACGACATGTATTATTTTCTTAAAAAGCAAGGGTTTTTTGCAATTTTAGGGTTCAGTGTAATGATGTTTATGTCTCAAATTAATTATAGATATTTAATGCGGCTTGGTTTTCCCCTTTATATTGTTTCTAACATTTTGCTTATTTGGGTTGCCATAGGTACAGTTGCTTCCCATGGTGCTAAAAGATGGATTGAATTGCCGGTAATAGGTAGATTCCAACCTTCGGAGCTTTCAAAAGTTGCGGTAATTTTGTTAATATCATTTATAATACACAAGCATAAAAATATTTTAAAAAATTGGGGCGGCTTTTTATTATGCTGCGGTATTGTTGGTTTAACAATGGGGCTTGTACTGTTAGGTAACTTAAGTACTGCGCTTATTGTTGGCATTATCGGTTTTGGAACCATCTTCGTTGCAAGCCCCCATGTGCTTCGGTTTGTTATAGCAGGTATGACAGCTGTAGGAGGGCTTGTATCGTACATAGCGTTTTTCTCAAAGGGCTTTCGTGGCGAGCGTTTTGATGCTTGGCTTGATCCCTTTGCAGACCCTAGAGGTTATGGATTTCAAATAATTCAGTCGCTTTTTGCAATAGCTTCCGGCGGGCCTTTCGGCTTAGGCATTGGGCAAAGCAGGCAAAAAAGCTTTATTCCAGAGCCCCATAATGACTTTATTTTTTCCATAATATGTGAAGAATTAGGAGCGGTGGGTGCGGCTATTGTTCTTATACTTTTTGCGGTGTTAATATGGCGTGGTATAAAAATCGCAATGGAAGCTACTGACGTTTTCGGAACAATGGTTGCCACAGGCATTATATTGATGATTGCTAGCCAGGTTATTATAAACGTTGCGGTTGTTACTAACTCAATACCAAATACAGGTGTTCCAATGCCGTTTATAAGCTATGGCGGAACGGCTCTTCTTATAACAATGTTTTTGATGGGAATACTTTTGAATATCTCAAGGCATTCCAAGGCAGGTTCTGATTAATAAGAATTTGCTATATGACTATGTTTTCTTCTTTTCATACTAATTCCACCTTTTAAATTGGAAATAGTATCATTCTCTCCTTATTAACAGGGAACAGGCTAATGTCTGTCCCTGTTTTTTTATTAAAATTTATTATTGCATAAATTATACAATTATTATATAATATGAAATTGAGTTTCAGTTTCAAAAAAGACTTAAACTAGGGTGGGACTTATGGCAAGATATAAAACATCTCAAAGAGAGCTAATTCTAATATATTTAAAAGAAAATTCCGAGCGGCATGTTACAGCGGATGATGTGATTTTTTATTTAAAAGAAAATGGAAGCTCTGTTGGAAAAGCTACAGTTTACCGCTATTTTGATGCACTGCTATCGGAAGGGCTTTTGCGCAAATTTCATGGAACAAACGGAAAAAGCGCCTGTTACCAGCTTATTGATAAAAGTGAAAACTGCCATAACCATTATCATTTTATTTGCGACCAATGTAATATACTTTTCCACATTGATTGTGAAATTTTAGATAGCGTTCAAAAGCATATTAAGGAAAACCATTCCTTTTTTATAGATAATCTTAAAACAACATTTCACGGTGTTTGCGATAAATGCCGTATTGGAGGATAAAAATGAATAGATTTATTGCAGTTACTTTATTGGCTATGCTGTTTTTAACGGGTTGCCAAAATCAAGTAAACGTAGGCGAGAATTATAACAATGAAGAGATTAAAATAAAAGTGGTAACAACATTATTTCCTCAATACGATTTTACACGTCAAATTGCAGGTGATAAAGCAGCAGTTATTATGCTTGTTCCTCCGGGAGTTGAAAGCCATTCATACGAGCCAAGCCCAGCGGATATTATTAAAATTAATTCCTCATCAATGTTTGTTTATACAGGAGAGTTTATGGAATCATGGGCAAAAAGAATTATTGACGGACTTGACAATAAAAATGTTGTAATTTTAGATGTTTCCCAAGGAGTAAAACTTGACCCTATAGGAGAAGACCATGAAGGAGAAACAACAGAAGAACACAACGCTCATGCAGATGAAGAAGTGCATGAGTTTAACCCTCATATTTGGACAGACCCTAACAACGCAATGATTATGGTGGATAATATAACAAAAACTCTATGCCAAATTGATGCCGAAAACGCCGATTACTATACTAAAAATGCCGATGAGTATAAAAAACAACTCAAAAAGCTTGACGGGGAATTTAAGGATATTGTTGCAAATGGAGAGAGAAAAGAAGTAATTTTCGGAAGCAGAAATCCTTTTAGTTATTTTTTAAAGCGTTATGGGCTGGATTATTTGTCTGCATATGATTCATGCTCAACTGAATCTGAACCAAGCGTTAAAATTGTTGCCAGGCTTTCAGATGAAATAAAAGAAAAGAAACTGCCTGTAATTTTTTACGAAGAACTTAGAGAGCCGAAAGTGGCAAAATCAATTTCTGATGAAACAGGAGCAAAAATACTGCTTTTCCATTCCTGCCATAACGTTTCCAAAGAGGATTTTAACAGCGGCGTAACCTATATTTCATTAATGGAACAAAACGCCAAAAACCTTAAGGAGGCACTTAATTGAGAATATTAAATATTCAAAACGTTTCTGCGGCATATGATAACAAAATAGCTGTTGAAAAAGTTAATTTTGAAGTCTTTTCTGGGGATTACACATGTATTGTAGGGGAGAATGGTTCAGGTAAATCGACCTTAATGAAGGTATTATTAGGGTTAATGCCGGTTAAAGCTGGAAAAATAGATTATGAAAACGGTCTTTTGCAAAAGGAAATTGGTTATTTACCCCAACAAAGTTTTATTCAAAGGGATTTTCCGGCAAGCGTTTGGGAAGTTGTTATTTCCGGCTGTCTTAATAAAACAGGATTACTTCCTTTTTATAAAAAAGCGGACAAGCTAAAGGCTGTTCAAATGTTAGAAAGCCTTTCTATAACAGATTTAAAGAAAAAATCTTATAGAGAACTTTCAGGCGGTCAACAACAGCGTGTTTTGCTTGCAAGAGCTCTTTGCGCCACGGAAAAGCTCCTTATTTTGGACGAGCCTGCAAGCGGACTTGATCCTTTAATAACATCTGAACTTTACCGTATTGTTGGTGAACTAAACAAAGAGTTAGGCATAACAGTTTTAATGGTTTCCCACGACATTGAGGCTGCTGTCAAATATTCAGGGAAAATTTTACACATGGAAACAACTGTAAAGTTTTTTGGCAGCAACGAGGAGTATAAACACGCAGGCTTTTGGGAGGGCAGAAAATGAACTTATTCGAGCAACTGTTTTCAATAAATATTTTCGCCGATTTATTGTCATATAACTTTATAGTAAGGGCGCTTATAGTTGGAACACTAGTATCTCTTTGCGCCGCTCTTTTAGGGGTCAGCCTTGTTTTAAAACGATATTCTATGATTGGTGACGGGCTTGCCCATGTTGGCTTTGGGGCTTTGTCTTTAGCTTATGCCTTTAATTTTGCGCCTTTAACAGTTTCAGTCCCGGTTGTTGTTTTAGCAGCATTTCTACTTCTTAAAATAAGTGAAAACAGCAAAATAAAGGGAGATGCGGCAATAGCTCTAATTTCAAGCTCCGCCTTAGCTATTGGTATAATAACAACATCAATAACACAAGGAATGAGCAGTGATGTTAGCAGTTTTATGTTCGGAAGTATACTTGCTATGAATGTTAACGATGTTTATTTAAGCGTTGGGTTATCAATTATTGTACTTATACTATACGTTTTATTTTATAATAAGATTTTCGCTGTAACCTTTGATGAAAATTTTGCTAAAGCTACCGGGACAAACTCAAGCTTATATAACATGATGATTGCATTTTTAACAGCTGTTACAATTGTTGTAGGCATGAGAATAATGGGAACGCTTTTAATTTCAAGCCTTGTTATTTTCCCTGCTTTAACTTCCATGAGAGTTATGAAAAGTTTTCGTTCCGTTATTATTAGCAGCACTATAGTTTCCGTTGTTTGCTTTTTCTTTGGTATTGTAGTTTCATTCGGGCTTGGTCTTCCGGCAGGGGCAAGCATTGTTGTTGTTAATATCGTAGCCTTCGGGGTTTTCTCCGCTGCCGGGCTTTTGCATAAACGTGGGATATAAAAAAACGTGAGAATGACACAGTCAAACTCACGTTTTTTATGAATTATTGAAAATTTACTTAATCTCGTTTAAAAGCTCTGCAAGTTTATTAACAGATTCTACTTCCGTTTTAATCTGGTTGTTAAGCATTTCGGTCTGTCTGCTTACGGCGTTAGTTAAAGCTGTAATTTCCTCTGAATAATCTGGGTTTTGAGTATCCGCTTTGCTTTTAAGAGAAGCAATTACGTCAAACAAGTCTTCGTGGCCTTGAACTCTGCCTGCGCCCCAAAAAAGACGTTCAGATGGTTGTTTTAAAACATAATCAGTAAAATATGTAAATGTTTCTTTGCTCCAGTCGTAAGCATACCAGTTGTTGTCTACTAAATATAAATATTCGTCTAAAGCTTCGGAAGCATTACCGCTACTAAGAGAATCAACAGCAGATGTTAATGCCGATAAATTATTTTGAGAATGTTGGTGTGGGAAAATTGAAACATCTTCCCATGTAAGCCTAACTAAGGAATCCTGGGCAAATTTAAACGCTGATAATATTTGGGCGTTTATTTCATTGTTTTCAGCTAAAATCCTGTCTGCATCGGTCTGGTTTCCGTTGTTTAAGCTTTCATTGTACTCTGTATTTATATCCAAAACTTTTTTATATGCGTTATTTGCCGCCTCTATGGCTTTATCAATTGATGTTTCAAGTTCGGTTGTGTCCACGCCTGCGGCTGACATAACGTCTTTATCTATGCTTTCTTTTAATTCCTCTAAACGTGTAACAAAGTCGAGGGGAGAAACAGCGCATCTGTCATACTCCATAAGTAACATACCATACATGTTATGATGATACGTAAACGCTTCTGGGCTGTAAGTATCTTTATTATCAAACTGGCTGTGGTAATGAGTGCGAGCAAAATCACTGCGAAGGGCAGTAACGTTTGCCGGAACACCGGCTATAGACAATGAAAAATCGTCTGACCATGTTTGAGTTGGCACAATTACTTCAACGCCGTTAGGGAAAACTCCGTCTAACACAGGAATTTTCGGGATAAAAGCTTCTGTAAATGTTTTTAACTCATAAGACGAACGAATTTGGTCTGTATCACCTTCGTTCATAGCAGGAAGCTCAAAATTAATGTTTGCAACTACTTTTCCGGCCCATTCAGGATGTACATTAAATATTTGATTATACGCCCCTGTGGACCAGTCGTAACGAGTATTGGAAGCACCCCATTCTTCCGCCGCCATAGCGCAGAAAACCAAAGTTTTTTCAGGTGTATATCCGCTGTCTTTAATAGCTTTCGCAATGCCAAGCATTAATCCGATTGCGGCATTATCATCTTGAAAGCCGTCGAAATATGAATCGTAGTGGGCAGACACTAAAACCATGCTGTCTGGGTTTTTTCCCGGTATAGTACCAACAATGTTATAACTTGTGCCGTCTAAAGTTACAACGCTTTTTGCATCTAATTCAACTTTTATCTCTTTGTCTGGGCTTTCTTCTAGCAACCCTTTTATAATATCCGCATCTGTACGAGAGATTGAAAAAGCCGGTGCATCTGCCTTACCGCAAATGTCTTGAGAGTTAAGGGCATCCGGGCTTACTTCCGAATAACCGCCGTTTTGCGCCGCTAAAACAGCCGCCGCCCCGTGGAGATTTGCTTCAAAGGCTGGGTATGTAATCCACCAGTCTTCACGCTGGTTAATATCAATTAAAACAAGCTTGCCCGTAACGTCTAAGCCGTCTAAATCTTCCGGCGTTCCTCTGCCGCCGTAAACAACAGAAAATTCCTTAGTTCCTTCTGTGTTAAAGTTTGTCTGGTATCCTCCAAGTTCAACAGTTTTAGACGTGCCGTCTGCTAAAACATATGTAAGGCGTGCCTTTTCAAACTCCCATGTATCCAGTGTAAAGGCGTCTTTTGTAACCTCTAAACCTATGTTTTCCATTTCTTTTTTCAAAAGCTCTCCGGCTTCAAATTCCGCTTTAGAGCCAGCAGTACGATACCCCAAATTTGGGTTCGATTTAATTTCCGCAAGTTTATTTGCTATGTCGTAGGAATATTCAATACTAACGCTGTCCAAAAAGTTCTTTTGGGCTTGTTCAAGAGGAATCATATCTGAAAACTCCGCTTCCTGAATATTTTCGGTTTCCTGTTCCATTACTTCTTTTTCAACGGTTTCAGGCTTCCCACTGCACCCTGCAAACACTAGAACTGACGACATTAATAACGCAGTTAACGCTTTAAATTTCAATAACAACAACTCCTAATAATATTTTTACAAAAAAACAAACAGCTTTTAAAGCTGATTGCAAATGTACAAAATTACACGGAGCACAATAAAAACTTATCATCTATTATTTTTAAGGATAAGCAAAATGCCCGGTAAAACTTCTGAGCCTATACAGTAAACTACTCTTACTGCTCATGTTGACATCCGCAAGCTTTAGCTTATGAATTCATTTGCGCACAACGCAAAATCGCAGGTTTACCCTGCTCAACACGATAATAGGTAATTATAAAAATCCCTATTATTATCGCTAAATCGGCATTTGACCCGGCTGTCCGTATGGCCTTATATTGTGCTGCAGTCACAATAGGTCAGATGGGAAATAGTGACGTTAGGTCGAAAGCTTTACCTTTCTTAGTATCAATCGGGCTAAATTATACAATACATTTTTAATAAAATCAAGTTATTTTTTTGACAAAACATACCAATATATGTTAAATTATTTATACTGTTAGTAATTCGGATATTAAATGAAATCTATATTATATGTTTGGTTAAAATGTTAATTTGTAGTTAGAGCAATGATATTCAAGTTGGATTGTAGTAGTATTTTTATATAATGGGCAGTTGATAATTAAATTGGGGAGGAAATTTTGTGGAAGAATTTATTTTGGAAGAACAAATAGAAAACATCATAAATAAAAACACCAAAGAGTATATAAAAGAAGTTGTGTCAAGTTATAACAACAGAAACTACAGAGCTGCAGTAGTAGTACTTTATACTATTGTTATATACGATTTATTGGAGAAAATGGTTACATTGAAAGAAATTTATAACGATAAAGGTGCTACAGAGATTTTAAACAAGGTTAAAGCTTGTCAAAGCGATAACCCCAAAAACCCAGAATGGGAAGGCAAACTGATAGAAGATATATATAATGAAACGAAATTGATTACTGCCGTAGAAAAGGAAGAATTGATCCACATTAAAAATGAACGAAATTATGCTGCTCATCCAATAATTAATATCGATGTTGACAATGAATATTTACAATTAAAAAGCATCACAAAAGAAACAGCTAGAGATTTAATTAGAAAAGCTTTTGAAATTGTATTTTTAAGAGATACTATTCTTGCTAAAAAAATAGTTAAAGACGTTGTTGATGATTTGAACAATTATTATGACAGAGTAGGAAATGACGGATTGGAGACCTTTTTAAATAAAAGATATTTTAGACTAATGACGCAAGAACGAAAAAATGACTTGTTCAAATCCTTATGGAAATTTGTTTTTATTCTTGAAGATGCTGATTGCAATAAAAACAGAGAATCTAATTACTATGGATTAGTATTATTATATAATGAAAACAAAGATTACTACATGGAATTGGTTAAAAAGTGTGAGGATTTCTATTTAAATAAATTGGAATTGGAGACAATAAAAAGCTGGAGTGTGAAAGATAATATTATAATTGAACTTTCTACCATCTTTACATTTAAACGAAACAGCAGAATTATATTCTTTATTAGTTTTATTAAAAAATTCCCTTCTTTGTATAAGATTTTAAATGATCATTCAAAAAATATTCTTATACAATCAATTAACCATATGTATACTGATTATGATGTAGTCGAAAGCGATTATTATGAGTGTATGAATAGTAAAAAAGAATTGTTAGAGGAGCAAGTGAAACTGAAATCAACAACGCTATTTTTATCCGAAGATATTTCTCTGCACTTTAAAATGATTCATAAAATGATAAGCAACTATACATATACGGCTCGTAATTATACTATCGTGGAAAATTATTGTATCTTAGACGATAATGATTTAGATGTAATATTTCTTCAATCTTGGGATAGGGGTTGCGAGAGTGAGTTTATAACATTTTTAATAGATTACTGCACTGGTGCCAAAACGTATTATCAGGCAAGGAGTTTGTTCAATTCTCTTACTATGTATAAAAAATACTTTACAGAAGAACATTTTTATAAAATTATGGCTGGGATGAATAACAATCATGAATATTATGGAAATAAATACAAACAAGAATTTATCCATAAAATTGAAAGAATGTTTATTGATACCTTTGATACTGAGTTAATCAAGTCAGATGAAGAGAGATATTTATATAAAAATTTATATAGTTTTAACAAAAACATAACTAATGTAGTTAAAATACTGGACTTAATTGAGAAAAGAGCGATGCATTACTCTATTTATAGTCTATATAATATAATATGTGATCTTTTGGATAGCGTTGAAAATATTGATGATCTTTTAGCAAATCAACACCCTTTATCGTACCCGAACATTATGCGTGTTCTAAATAACAATAATAATCCTAACTTTAAGAAATGCTATTGGGAAAATTTTACCAATTATTTCAAAATTTCATAATGCAAGTACTTAAAAATAACTTCCAATTTTATTTATTATTTGCTAGTATTACAACAAATATTCTTAAAGTTTATCTTTAATTACTTATAAAATTATTTGAAGCTTAGGTCATTTTTTGTTTTATCCTTAAACAGATTCTGGAAACCGTTGATTATTTTGAAATGACAGGATTTTATCTCAATAAAATCCTATTGACAAAACAGGTATAATGACATATACTTCCTATAATTAATACTTTACATAAGTAAACTGATTTTATGCTTATTTTAATAAAGGAGAAAGCATATGAGCTATATAAATATTTTCATAAGGGATATGATGATATTTACTATGTGTATTCGCAAGAGGTTTTGCGGAATGTGTGCTTTCTAAAAATTTTGCCTTTGTTGAATCAACAATTATGACTTTTATGGATTCGCAAGAGTGAAAGTGGCGGAAGGCTAAAGGCGACCTCTATAAACCCGCTTTCGTCAGATTTCCGAGCAAATTTTTCGTTTAGCAAGGAAGTGCGGAACGTTCATACTTGCCCATTGTATGGGCGTTTCGCACTGACGAAGCCAAACGGAAAATTTGCCGGAAAGATGGCGGAATGGGGTTTATAGAGGTCGCCTAAAGCTTCCGCCGCTTTTTTAACGGGGAGGGATAAATCTGATTGAGCTTAAAAACGTTAGTAAAACTTTTAAAACCGATAGCAGCAATTTAGAGGTTTTAAAGGAAATTAACTTTAAAATAGAAAAAGGGGAAATTTTCGGGATAATCGGGCTTAGTGGTGCAGGGAAAAGCACTTTAATAAGGTGTATAAATAATCTTGAAAAACCTACAAGCGGCAGTGTTATTTTCGATGGGCAGGAGATTAATGCCCTTTCTCAAATGGAATTACGCAAAGCTAGGCAATCTATGGGGATGATATTTCAAAGCTTTAATTTATTAGAGCAGCGGAATGTTTTTAAAAATGTGCTTTATCCTCTTGAAATTGCCGGAGTTGATAAAAATATTTCAATTGAACGGGCTACAAAGCTTTTGGAGGTTGTTGGGCTTTCGGAAAAGGCAAAAGCGTACCCTGCGCAACTATCAGGGGGGCAAAAGCAAAGGGTTGCTATTGCAAGGGCTCTTGCCACAAACCCGAAAGTTTTGCTGTGCGACGAGGCAACAAGCGCATTAGACCCGAACACAACGTCTTCTATTCTTGCGCTTTTGCAAAGCATAAACAAGGATATGGGAGTAACAATTGTTATTGTAACCCATGAAATGCATGTTATTGAGAAAATTTGCGATAGAGTTGCGGTGGTTGATAAAGGGGATATTGTTGAGCTTTCAACGGTTAATGAAATATTTAAAAACCCTAAGTCTAAAGTTGCGAAAAACTTTATTTTGCCAAAAGCTCACATAGATTATAATATATCAAAACAATGCATAAGAATAGTTTTTGACGGGAATTCCTCGTTTGAGCCTGTTATTTCAGGGTTGTCCCTTTATTGCAACGTTTTGCTGAACATACTTTACGCAAATACAAAAGATATAGATGGCAAAGCCTTTGGGGAAATGCTTTTGCAGTTACCAGAGGATAAAGCGGCAGTATCTAGGATACTTGCATATTTAGATGAAAAGCAAATATTGTATAGAGAGGAGGAAATGGAAGATGCAGCAAAAAATGATTGAACTCCTTTTTACAGGAATACTTGAAACGCTGTATATGACCATAACCTCAGCCGCAATATCTTATGCTTTTGGAATTCCTTTAGGAATTTTGTTATGTGTTACTGATGATAACGGGATTTTACGCATGAAGCTTGTTAACAATGTTTTAAGCTTTGTAATAAATTTTATGCGTTCAATACCATTTATTATATTACTTGTTTGGATTTTGCCTTTTACAAGAGCAATTGTTGGCACAACTCTTGGTTCAGCTGCCACAATTGTGCCGTTAACCGTTGCGGCAACGCCTTTTGTTGCAAGAATGGTTGAAGCGTCTTTAAAGGAAATTGATGCGGGAGTTATAGAAGCGGCGCAGTCTATGGGCAGCTCTCCCTTTCAAATCATTTATAAAGTACTGTTGCCGGAGGCAAAACCGTCGTTGCTTACCGGGGCTGCAATCGCAATTACAACAATACTAGGTTATTCCGCAATGGCCGGCTTTGTCGGCGGTGGGGGGCTAGGGGCAATTTCTATAAACTATGGGTATTACCGTTATCAAAACGACGTAATGTTTATTACGGTTATTTTATTGGTAATTATTGTTCAAGTTTTCCAAGGACTTGGAATGAAAATTACAAAAGTTTCAGACAAAAGAATTAAAAATTAATTAAATTTATGTAAGGAGAATTTTAAAATGAAGAAACTTGTTTCAGCTTTACTTATCAGTGTATTGACTTTATCTATGTTTACAGCATGTTCTAACAGCGCTCAACAGCCAGCAGGGGAAACTCCTGCCCAAATAGAATCAGAACAACCGGCGAGCGAAAACCCAGACCAAGCAGAAGAACAAAATCAGACTGAAAATACAGTTATTAAAGTCGGCGCAACTCCAGCGCCTCATGCAGAAATACTTGTAATTGCAAAAGAAATTCTTGCAGAACAAGGGTATGACCTCCAAATCGTTGAATATAACGATTATGTTATTCCTAACACTGCAACAGACAGCGGCGAAATTGATGCTAACTACTTTCAGCATTTAGCTTACTTAAGCGATTTTAACGCAGAAAAAGGCACAAAACTTGCTTCAGTTGCAGAAATTCATTACGAACCATTAGGGCTTTACCCGGGAAAAACATCTTCTTTAGATGAACTTGCAGACGGCGCAATGGTTGCTGTTCCAAACGACAGCACTAACGAAGCAAGAGCATTACAGCTTTTGCAAGCTCAAGGCTTAATTAAATTAAGCGACGGAGTTGGACTTAGAGCAACAGTTCTTGACATTATTGAAAACCCGAAAAACATTACAATAAAAGAAATTGAAGCGGCACAGCTTGCAAGATCTCTTCAAGATGTGGATGTTGCTGTAATAAATGGTAACTATGCTATTCAAGCAGGTCTTAAAGTTAAAGATGCTCTTGCAGTGGAAGACAAAGATTCCGATGCGGCGCAAACTTTTGCCAACGCTTTAGTAGTTAAAGAAGGCAATGAAAGTAATCCTGGAATTTTAGCATTAGTTGAAGCTCTTAAAACAGATACTATAAAAGAATTTATTGAAACAAAATATGAAGGCGCTGTAGTGCCGTTGTTTTAAAACAAAAGCTGTAAACAGACAATTGCGCTGTTTACAGCTTTTTTGCTATAATACTATAATACTATAAAACAAATCTGGAGGAGATATAATGGATAATAAAATTATAGATATTACAGCTTTAGGCGAACTTTTAATAGACTATACTCCTATGGGGAAATCCCCGGCTGGCATGGAGGTTTTTGAACAAAACCCAGGCGGCGCACCGGCTAATGTGCTTGCTTGCGCCGCAAAGCTAGGTAATAAAACGGCGTTTATAGGCAAAGTAGGAAAAGACATGCAAGGGCAATTTCTTATAAATACTCTAAAAAACGCCAGTATTGATACCAGCGGTATAATAACAGACGAAAACTTTTTTACAACACTAGCTTTTGTGAGCTTAAATGAAAAGGGGGAAAGAAGTTTTTCCTTCGCAAGAAAACCCGGTGCGGATACTCAAATAAAATCAGATGAGGTTAGTCTGTCTTTAATAAATTCTAGTAAAATATTTCACTTCGGTTCACTGTCTCTTACTGATGAGCCTGTCAGAGAAGCTACTGTTTTTGCGGTTAATGTTGCAAAACTTGCCGATTGCATTATCTCATACGACCCTAATTATAGACCGCTTCTTTGGGAAAACAGCCAGCAAGCCGCTGAACAAATGCGATCTGTTATAAAATATGTAGACTGTATGAAAATTTCCGACGAGGAAACAGAGCTTTTATCAGGGCATAAAGAACCGGCAAAAGCTGCTGAAGCTTTAGTTTCCCAAGGCGTTCCACTGGTTGTTGTAACATTAGGAAAAGAAGGGTCATTGTTTGCAACAAAAGACGGAACAACGCAAATAAGCGGATTTAAAGCAGATGTTGTAGATACAACCGGGGCAGGGGACTCCTTTTGGGGAGCGTTTTTATACATGCTAGTAAACAGCGGTAAAAAGCCCCAACAACTATCTATGGATGAAATTAAACAAATGTGTCTTTTTGCCAATGCTGCGGCGGCTATTTGTGTTGGAAAAAGAGGAGCTATTCCTGCTTTGCCTGAATTAAAGGAAATAGAAGCTTTGTTAGCATCTCAATAAAAGGATATAAAAAGAAGAAAATTGCTGTTTCTTGACATAAATAAGGAATTATGTTAACTTTTATTTATTAAACATTGATTAAATCTGAAAATGAAATATGAGGTAAAACAGATGGTCACTATTTTAATGGCAAGTTACAACGGCATAAAATATATAGAAGAACAAATAAAATCCATAATAAACCAAAGCTATAAAGACTGGCAGCTTATTATTTGCGACGACTGCTCAACAGACGGGACTTTTGAGCTAATAAGCGAATACGCAAAAAGGCATGAAAATATAATTGCCGTTAAAAATGAAATAAATTCAGGCAGTGCTAAAAATAATTTTATGCAAATGATAGTAAAGTATAAAGCTGATTATATAATGCTTTGTGACCAGGATGATATATGGCTAAAGGACAAAATAAAAATAACTTATGAAAAAATAGTTGAATTAGAGGGGAAATACAGCAGGGAGACTCCTGTTTTAGTTCATACGGACTTGACTATTGCTGATGAAAGCCTTAAAATATTATGTGAATCTTATGACTATTACTCTAAGGCTAATTCAAAAGACAGCAAAATGACTCATTTAATTCTTGAAAACGTTGCCACTGGCTGTACAATAATGTATAACAAGGCTTTAGCTGAGCTTATTACAGATATGCCTGAGTTTTTTGTTATGCATGATTGGTGGCTTGTACTTACCGCTCAATTATTCGGTAAAGTAGAATATGTAGACAAGCCTACAATGTTATACAGACAGCACGGAAAAAACAATACAGGGGCAAAAAACTTTACAAACCCTTTATCGGTTTTAAAGCTTGCCATGAATAAAAATTTTTTGAAGCAAAACTTGTATAACACATATTTACAGGCTGAAAGCTTATTAAATTATTATGAAGACAAGCTTTCGCAAACAGACAGAAAATTATTAATGCTTTATAAAGAAATTCCAAAGAAAAACAAGATTTTACGCTGTACTTCTATTGTCAGCTTAAAAACTTATAAACACAGTTTTTTAAGAAAAATAGGGCAATTTATATATATTTAGGGGGTTACTTTTAATGAAAGGTATCATTCTCGCAGGCGGGGCAGGCACAAGGCTTTTTCCGTCTACGCTGGCAGTATCAAAACAAATGCTTACAATTTACGATAAACCTATGATTTATTATCCGCTTTCAACCCTTATGCTTGCAGGGATAAAAGATGTTTTAATTATATCAACTCCCCGGGACGTACCAATGTTTGAAGAGCTTTTGGGAGACGGGAAAAGGCTTGGCATGAATTTTTCTTATATTATTCAAGAAGCTCCTAAGGGTCTTGCTGAAGCTTTTATACTTGGAGAAAGCTTTATTGGAGACGACAATGTTTGCCTTGTTCTTGGGGACAATATTTTTTATGGTTACGGCTTTTCTGGGCGCCTTAAACATTGTGTTAATGCGGTAGAGAAAGATGGCGGAGGCGTAATATTCGGTTATCACGTTTCAAACCCTAAAGAGTTTGGTGTTGTTGATTTTGATAAAAACGGAAAAGTGCTTTCAATTGAAGAAAAGCCCAAAGAACCAAAATCTAATTACGCAGTTCCTGGGCTTTATTTTTATGATAATAATGTAATAGAAATAGCGAAAAACGTCAAGCCGTCTGCACGGGGAGAGCTTGAAATAACTGCAGTTAATAACGAATATTTAACTATAGGCAAACTTGATGTAGAGCTTTTTGGGCGTGGTATGGCATGGCTGGATACTGGAAATCCAAGGGCAATGCTTAATGCCGCAAACTTTATTGAAGCCGTTCAAACAAGGCAAGGGCTTTATATATCTTGTATAGAAGAAATAGCTTACAGGGAGGGCTTTATTGATTTACCCCAGCTAAAATCTTTGGGAGAAAGCTTAAAGCAAACAGAATACGGTGCTTACATATTAAGCATTGTTTAGGAACACGAAGAAAAGAATTAAGGGGATTAGACATGAAAACATATTTAGTAACCGGCGGAGCTGGTTTTATTGGTTCTAATTTTGTAATGTATATGCTTAACAAATATGAAAGTATAAAGCTTATTAACTTGGATAAGCTTACTTACTCCGGAAATTTGTCAAACCTTTCAAGCGTTATAAACGATGATAGACACGTTTTTGTTCAAGGAGATATTTGCGACGAAAAGCTTGTAAACCAACTGTTTGAAAAGTATAACTTCGACTATGTTGTTAACTTTGCTGCAGAAAGCCATGTGGATAGAAGTATTACTGATCCGGACATCTTTGCAAAAACTAATATATTAGGTACATTAAACCTTCTTAACGTTGCTAAAAAACATTGGGAAAACAATGGCTCTTTTAAAGATGGCGTTAAGTTTTTACAAGTTTCAACAGACGAAGTGTACGGTGCTTTGGGGGAAACAGGCTTTTTTACAGAAAACACACCCTTAGACCCACACAGCCCATATTCTGCAAGTAAGGCATCATCTGATTTATTTGTTAAGGCATATTTTGATACGTATAAAATGCCTGTTAATATAACAAGATGTTCAAATAATTACGGACCTTACCAGTTTCCAGAAAAACTTATTCCACTAATGATAAATAATGCATTAAACCATAAAGGGCTTCCGGTATATGGAGATGGGCTTCAAATAAGGGATTGGCTTTATGTAGACGACCATTGCCGTGCAATAGACATGGTTATAAACGGCGGTGTTATAGGTGAAGTTTATAATATTGGTGGTCATAATGAAAGAACAAATATTATTATTGTGAAGACTATTTTAAATTACCTTAACAAAAATGCCGACAGCACAATAAGCGAAGAGTTAATTAAATACGTTGAGGACAGAAAAGGGCATGACAGACGTTACGGAATTGACCCTCAAAAAATAAAAGATGCTTTGGGCTGGGAGCCTGAAATTCTGTTTGAAGAAGGTATAGTTAAAACTATAGAATGGTATCTTAACAATAAACAATGGCTACAGGACGTTACCAGCGGCGAATATGTTAAATATTACGATAAAATGTATACAAACCGTTAGAACCGGTTTATTAAATTGGTTCTTAGAAAAGAGGGGTTTTATTGCCTAATTTTAAATTTACTAAAACAAGCATAGAAGGTCTTACTATTATTGAACCTACATTGCATGGTGATCATAGAGGTTATTTTTTAGAAACATACCATCAAAAGGATTTTTCAGATAATGGTGTTGATGCGGTTTTTGTTCAGGACAACCAGTCAAAATCCAAAAAAGGGGTTTTACGGGGGCTTCATTACCAAATAAATAATCCTCAGGGTAAACTTGTCCGGGTTATTAGCGGAGAAATTTATGACGTTGCTGTGGATTTGAGAAAAGACAGTAAAACATACGGCCAATGGTATGGCATTGTTTTGTCGGAAGAAAACAGGCTTCAGTTTTATATACCAGAAGGCTTTGCTCATGGTTTTTTGGTTTTAAGAGATTTTGCAGTTTTCGCATACAAATGTACAAGGTTTTACGACCCTAAAGACGAAGGCGGATTGGCTTGGGATGATGAAACACTTAATATTGATTGGCATAAATATTTTGACGGAGAAATTATTGTAAGCGAAAAAGATAAGAATAACATGAAGTTAAAATAATGATATAGTGCATAAAAAAACAAACCTAAAATAATGAAAGTTCAATGAAAAATAATAAATAAAATTTTCATTGAACTTTCATTATTGTCCTAATGGGCGTGTTGAATATTGATTAAAAAATTACAAAATGATGTAAAAACGCCCCTAATTAACGATATTATAATACATATCTCTGTTGGCCTTAACACGTTTGTTGTCTGGTGAAATTTTAAGAGCCTCATCGGCATGGTATAAGGCACGCTCATACATTTCTAAATAATAACATGCTATTGAACATAAATCATGTGGGGTTTCGTCCCAGGAATAGCCCATATTCACGTAAGTTTTTGATTTGTTTTTTATTTTTAAAGCTTCCTCTGCTGCAAAAAATAGCGTTACCCAATCATTTAAATAATACGCCACTTGAGCAAATTCAACATATGGTTCTCGTAAATAAGAAGCTTCAGCTATAGCTCTGTAATACCAGCCATATGCTTCATCATTTTTGTCTAACTTTGAATAAGAATAAGCTATCCAACGCATTGAAGCGCATCTTTCCTCGTTCCAGACTGACGAGGGCATGGTTATGTGCCTTTTTAACGTATCAATACACTTTTGCCATTGAGCAGAGTACATATATTCTCTTCCAAGATAGTATGTCATTCTATCGTCTTCAGGGTTTTCTTCAACGGCAAGCTCCAAAAGATTTAAATATGAACCTCTTGACTTTGAAGGGTCTGGATAATGATTAAGAACCATTCCTTCAATATAAATTGTTTCAAGAGGAAGAGTACCAATATATTTTATACATTCATGAATTGGGTAAGCCCATCTAAAGTTTTCACGCTCGTGGACTTTGAAGTAATTAAACTGGACATCAGGCGTTCCGTCTGGTTTTAAGCTCCAATTATATAAATACTTGCCTGTTCTAGATACGGGGTTTTTTACTTTTTGAACATTTTTAGCCCAAGCGCTTTCCAGTTTTTCACGCCAGCCCTTTTCAAAAATTTCATCAAGATCTGTGCAAACACAAATATCAGCGTCTAGGGGAACATGATTAAGAGAAATATTTCTTGCTACATCAAATCTCCAAGGTTTAACAATATCAACATATACTGTTGCTCCACGCTCTTTAAGCTTTTCAACTGTACCATCGTCTGAGCCGGTGTCGGTAACTATAATTTCGTCAGCTTCGCTCATGGAATCCATCCATCTATCAACAAATGCACATTCATTTTTGCATATGGCGTAAACGCATACTTTAAACCGTCTCATACAGCCCCTCCTCTTTGAGTTTTTGCTCAATAATTTCTAGGTTTTGTTGTAAACGTAAGTCGTCTTTATTTATATCGAGGGCTTGCTTTGCGGAGTTGTAGGATTGTTTGTATAAACCAAGATGATATGCCGCAATAGATAAAAAGTCGTGTAAAGCACTGCCCCAACTTTCAGGTTCCGTAAGATAACTTCCGGTTCTTTGAGTTATGTTAAGTGCCTTTTTGCACATGGAATATACCAAAGTCCAGTCATTGTTGTTATACGCTAAACGTGCCATTTTAAGATATGGCTCTCGAACATGTTTGCATTCAGCAATTGCTTTATAAAGCCAATTTTTAGCTTCATATATATCTCCTAATGCTTCGTAACAGCTTGCTATAAAGCGCATGGAAGCGCTGCGCTCCTCATCCCAAACTGCAGATGGAATCTGTAGATGTTTTTTAAGTGTTTCAATAGATAAATCGTATTTTCCGTAATACATATACTCTCTGCCTAGCCAAAACATAATTCTATCGTTTTGGGGATTTTCAATTGCCGAGAGCTCAAGCAAAGGAAGATATTGGCTTCTTGGCTTTGAAAGGTCTGGATAATGGTTTAACACGAGCCCGTTAACCCAGACAGATTTTTCTTCGTCATTTCCGCTGTATTCTAGTATTTCATGTACAGGATGAACCCATCTAAAGTCTTGCCTTCTATGAATTTTTTCCATAGT
The DNA here is from genome assembly GCA_964545475.1 of uncultured Eubacteriales bacterium. Classification (GTDB taxonomy): domain Bacteria; phylum Bacillota; class Clostridia; order Lachnospirales; family JAISER01; genus CAZJGG01. Next base: position 31,996 of record CAZJGG010000031.1, read on the forward strand.
ATATTGTTTATCAGGTGTGCCGTTAGCGTTATAACTCCATGTAAACAAATATCTTGCTCTGGTGCATGTTGGATCCCATGCATCTTCAAGTTTTTTCCGCCAGCCCGGTTCAAAAACCTCATCAATATCGTTGGATACACAAATGTCAAAATCCTCAGGAATATAGTCCATGGCCTTATTTCTTGCAACGTCAAAACGCCATGGATATATTTTTTTGGTATAAACCCACGCCCCTCGGGATACAAGTTTTTCCACAGAATTATCAGTTGATCCCGTATCCAAAACAACTACTAAATCCGCCTCGCTAACAGCATCCATCCAGCGGTCTATAAATTGTTCTTCATTTTTACATATGGCATAAACACATATTTTAAACTTGTTCAATTCCTCACCCTCTAATATTTGTAAATCTAGAGCAATTTCAGAAAATAACAACATAGACAAAGGATTTTTCACAAACGTTCCGCCACGAAAATATACTGAAGCCTATATTGATTAATTTCGGAAATGCTTAAGTAATCAAATTACTGAATTGTTCAGATGCAATTACCATCCTACAAAATTTGCGCATGAATTAATCAGTGGTTACCTAGAAAAACTCCGCTGATTAAAGTCTAAATGTCTATAATCAGCGGATTTAGCAAATCGTTATTTCAATTTGCAAATAGCTATAATCTTTGTATCGCTTTGTAATTAAACTTTAAAGTAGTCTCTTTGACTTCTATATTCTTACAAAAAACCTCTTAAGTTAATCTACTTGCTCAACCATTAATTGAATGCTTGCACCTGTAGCAAATGTTAACGTTACAGCTAACACTGAAGAAAATGCCAAAGTTAAAACATCTCCAGAAACTAAAGGTACAAGGGTAGATAATACAAATACTCCTTCTGTTCCTAATACAAATGTTGTTGTTATAGTTGTTGAAGGTGCTGCAACACCATTAACCAGAACTTCACAAGTTACAGCCACTCCGACTGAAGCCGTTGCATAAACGCTGTAAGAAATCTGGTAAGTGCCTGTAGAGTTAACGGTAACCGTTGACGCTCCAGGAGTTACATTACTAGACGGTAATGCGTTGTTAAACGTAATCGGAGTAGTAGTCAAAGGAACTAAAATAAGCGCTGGTGCGGCGTTATTAAAAGCACCGCCAAATGCAGCCAAACCTGCCGCCGGACCAGTATCGCCAGTCGGGCCGGTGTCGCCTGTAGGACCAGTTGGACCTGTTGGGCCTGTCGGACCAGTCGGGCCAGTGTCACCAGTTGGGCCTGTAGGACCTGTTGGGCCAGTCGGGCCAGTCGGACCGGTGTCGCCTGTCGGACCTGTTGGACCTGTTGGACCAGTTGGGCCGGTGTCGCCTGTAGGACCTGTTGGGCCAGTCGGGCCAGTCGGACCGGTGTCGCCTGTTGGGCCAGTTGGGCCAGTCGGACCGGTGTCGCCGGTAGGACCTGTTGGGCCAGTTGGACCGGTAGGACCAGTGTCGCCGGTAGGACCTGTTGGGCCAGTTGGACCGGTAGGACCAGTGTCGCCAGTAGGACCTGTTGGGCCAGTCGGACCAGTTGGACCAGTGTCACCAGTTGGGCCTGTAGGACCTGTAGGACCTGTTGGACCAGTAGGACCGGTGTCGCCGGTAGGACCTGTTGGGCCAGTCGGACCAGTGTCACCAGTTGGGCCTGTAGGACCTGTTGGACCAGTAGGACCAGTCGGGCCGGTGTCGCCTGTAGGACCAGTCGGACCAGTGTCGCCTGTAGGACCAGTCGGACCAGTGTCACCAGTTGGGCCGGTAGGACCTGTTGGGCCAGTTGGACCAGTAGGACCAGTAGGACCAGTGTCGCCGGTAGGACCAGTGTCGCCGGTAGGACCAGTTGGGCCAGTCGGACCGGTAGGACCGGTGTCGCCGGTAGGACCAGTTGGGCCAGTTGGGCCTGTAGGACCAGTCGGACCAGTGTCGCCGGTAGGACCAGTTGGGCCGGTAGGACCTGTTGGACCAGTCG
>CAZJGG010000032.1:0-33414 GCA_964545475.1 uncultured Eubacteriales bacterium
CATTGGTCTGATATGGAGATTATTGCCATTTACACGGAGTGGTATTCAGTCTCTCGAAAGCTTCAAATATTCATCTTCAAGTAAATCGAACTCATATTGTTCAGGAGAATAGTTAGGATAGCTAAAGTATAGTTTCGTTTTATCTTCGCTTAGAATAAATGTGTCAGTGTCTATGTTTGATGTTTTGCTTGGAAAATTATAATAATGTCTAAATACGCCTGTAGGATAAATTATATACAATGTGCTTAATTGCTGTGAAAGACCACCTACAAACACATACATTAACGTAAATTCGGGGGTTTGCATCTCGTATTCCACGTTTGCGGAATACCTGGAATCGTTAAAGTACCCAAGTGCATCCGAGCCGCTCTTAACCCACTCATATGCTATATCATATGTAATTAGCTGTTTTACATTCCCTTTTGCTCTGCTTACGGGCATTTCATCATAAAGCCGTAAAAATGTAGTGTAGCACTGTTCTCTTGTATAAAAGCCGAGAGGTTCAAATTTATCTTTTTCGACTCCCTGCATTATACCATAATACCACATCATATAAACGCTATCCACCGCCCATGGTGCTATAAGCTCAAAATCAATAAATGTGTCATTAAAATTGGTTCTATCATTATGCGTTTGAATATCACCATAAACTTTGTAAGTATTTTGAAGCATAATAGCAGCTTCTTCTCTAGTGATAAGCCCATCAGGGTCAAATGTACCATCTTGACGACCACTAATAATCCCAAGTCCATATGCTAAGTTAACTCTAGGTTTATCTGTATCACTAAATACATTGATTCTTTGGTAAATATTTGGTAATCCAGTTTTTTCGCTCGACATAGAGTATGCTTTATAAAGCATGTCTTCAAAAGTATAATTTAGAAAGTCTAAGAGTACTTCAACAAATTCAATTCTTGTTATATTCTGTTGGTAATCTTGTTGTAAAGATTCTGGAACAAACCCCATATCTACTGTGCGTTTTATTTCCTCTCTTGCCCATGGCGAGGCTGTTTCCCATGGAGTGTTAATTTGACTGTCAGCCCATACATTGGAACTATTAACAATAAAAAAAATAAGTACGAACAACAATGAAACTACTCTTTTCATGATAAACACAACCTTGGATAATGTATTTACGGTTTTTAAAGAACCGCATAAAACTTGTTGCAATTTTTCTAGTTACTTCTGTTGGTAATATTTAGAAGCTGATACCACGCATCTTTATTAGTTTTGGATAATTTCTGTAAACGTATAAGTGCCTAGGTCTAGTACATAGCTATGAAACGGGTAGTATGGATCTGATTCATACTGCGGGCCGCTAATATATAATTTGTTTTCAACCTCATCAAGCTCAAATTTGCATTCAGTCGTATCTCCAAGTGGAAATGAATAGAACTTTTTAATAATTCCTGTTTTATATACGATTATTAAACTAGTTGCTCGGTGTGATCTGTTACCGTAATTTATATATAATATAGTATATTTTTCTGTCTCTTTTTCAAAACGAATATCACAGAAGATAGGATCAGAAGTTAGTCCTTCCCCTTCACCGCTTTTCACCCATTCATATGCTATATCATATGTAATTAGCGGTTTTACATTGCCTTTTGCTCTGCTTATTGGCATTTTATCATAAAGCCTTAAAAATGTAATGTAGCACTGTTCTCTTGTATAAAAGCCGAGAGGTTCAAATCTGTCTTTCCCTGCTCCCTGCATTATGTCGTAACTCCACATTGTGTAAACGCTATCCAATGCCCACGGTGCTACACGATTGGCATCTGTAAATATATCGCTAAAATTACTTCTATCTTTAAAATCCGGAGTGTCACCATAAACCTTATAAGTATTTTGCAGCATAACAGCGGCTTCTTGCCTAGTGATATACCCATTTGGATTAAATGTACCATCTTGGTAGCCGCTAATGATTCCAAGTCCGCACGCTAAATCAACATAACCTGATTGAGTATCACTAAATTTCACGTGATTTATATTGGGTAAACCAGATATCTCGCTTGGTATGGTGTATGCGATGGATAACATTTCTTCATACATATAATCCATAAAATCTATGGCTACACGCACAAATTCAGCTCTTGTTATATTCTGCTGGCAATCTTCTTGCAGCAAATATTGCGGAATAAATCCCATATCTACAATACGCTTAATATCATCTTTTGCCCATGGCGATGCAGTCTCCAAAATGGTGTCAGTTTTAGTGTCAGCTCTTACATTGTAACTATTAACAACAAAAAAATAAGTACAAACAACAATGCAACTGCTCTTTTCATTATAATCACAACCCTGGATAATGTATTTAACGTGAGTTCGACGAAGTCGAAAAGCCGCTTTTGCGGCTTAATTGCGGAGCAATTCTCATGTTATGAGCGACAATTTACGGCGGTTTTTGCCGCAAATTGTGCGAATATAATCAAAGTTCGATGAAAATTGTGTTTTTATAATTTTCGTCGAACTCACATTATTTACGGTTTTAAAAAACCGTATAAAACTTGTTACCACATAAAACATGTTGACACATAAGCACTTTTCCGTAGATAAAATCAATGCATAAAACGTCAAAAATATAAAGTATCTTTTGAAATTTTCACTAACTTTTTTCAGATTCATTTCCGGAATGACTTCCTTAGTATATCATATGGATAGTACTTATACAACCTAATCGTCAGCGCAGAACAGCGTAACTTTCATGTCATAGTTCAATAACGGACGCACAATTTGACTACAAATTGTTGGATATTTATATTAATTGTGTTATAATGTAACAAAATAATTTAATAATTGGAATCAAAAGGAGGTATAACTTCAAATGACTGAAAAATTTATTGCAGATATAAAAACCTATCGTCATGTATTAATGAACCGGATAAAAACTACAAAAATAGGCATGAGAAATATTAAGACAGCCATTTCCGCAGCGTTATGTGCAGTCATTTATTTTCTAATAGACAGAAATCCTACATTTGCATGTATCGGGACAGTTTTTGGCATGGACAGCTCTTTAACCGCATCACTGCGTACAGGGGGGAACAGACTGGCAGGAACAGTCATTGGCGGCCTTATTGGAATGGTGTTTTTTTATGTTAGCAGGGTTTATCATCTTCCCGAAATTGCTCATATCACATTACTTTTTCTGGGAATAATTTTGCTGGTATATTTAAGCCAAATATTATGTCTTTCTGGTGCTATACAAGCGGGTTCTGTAGTATATTTTATTGTTATGCTAAACACACCGGATGACCAATATATTAGCTACGCCTTGAATCGTATGGTTGATACAGGTGTTGGTGTCACGCTGTCAATATTCATTAACTTACTGCATATAAAGATAGCAGGAAAAAGAAATGGGGATACGTTTATAAATAATATTGCTAAATAGGCGAGGGGTGAAAGCTTGAAAAAGTATGACATATTTATTTCGTATAGACGGGAAGGGGGTGCGGAAACCGCCCGAATCCTTTGCGAACGCTTTACCGAAATGGGATATAGAGTGTTCTTTGATGTAGAAGAGTTACGCTCAGGAGACTTTAATAAGGATCTTTATTCTATAATTGAGAATTGTAATGATTTTTTGCTCATTCTTTCTCATGGGGCTTTAGACCGTTGCGAGATTGGAAATGACTGGGTTAGAAATGAGCTTTCCCATGCACTTAAGCATGGCAAAAATATTGTGCCTGTTATGTTGCGTGGGTTTAGTTTTCCGCAAGAATTGCCTGATGATATTGACGATATAAGATATAAAAATGGTGTGGAAGCAAGTATTGAATTTTTTGATGCTTTTGTGGAAAAACTTCAAAAGTTTTTAAAAAGCAAGCCGTTTTTGCTGCGGCGTATATTGCAAAACCCATTGTTTATAAGAACTTTGCCGTTTTTTATTGCTCTTTTCACTATTTGTCTTGTATTTGTGGGAGGTTATGCCGCTTATAAAAAAATGAAACCAGAAGAAATTTCTCAGGAGTTTCCGCACACGCAGACTGAAAAAAATATAGTTAGCGAGTTGCTGGGAGATGTTATGCTTGCGCTTCTTCAATACAACTTGATTGTCGCATATGAACGTGATGTTTATGAGGAATGCGCACAATACTTAATTTCTGAAAACCCTGCAGAACTTGAAGGCTTGTTAACATCGCTTAACCATAGTATAGTTGGAATTAATAAAACCGAAGTAATAAACATTTCCGCTGACCTTAGCAATAAGTTGGATGATACACCCATTGATAAGGCAGATACTAAGGCTTTCTTTATGGGATGCGATGCATATAAAAAAAGCGCAGTGGATAGTTTAAGATTTATTAAATTTATTATTACAGATTCTGTATACTCTTCGTCAGTAAAAAAGAAAATTGTAAATCTATATATACAGCAAAATGAATTAACTGCAAAGTACACAGTGTGTTATGTGAACGGAATAACGCTTAATATTGACCCATCATTTCTTTCAGATTTCAAGAAAGGGCTGACCCCCTTTACTTCCCTTCCTTACGATGATTACATATGGCTTGACAGTGAAGAGCAAATTTTAAATCAGCTCAATATAAACATTAATAAGCTAAGTGACATAACCAATCAACTTACTTCCATTATCGGCAATCAAAATGTTGAATACGCAAATGAAGTTGAAGACTATAGGCTTAAACTTAAAGAATTGGGTTTTAGTAAAGAGCAAATTGATAAGCTTATTGCTGAGATTGTCCGCTCTTCCCGAAATATTACGGATTTAAAAAGTAAAATGCAACTATTGGAAGAGGAGGTTACTTCGATAAAGGATAATCTTCAGGCTGTTAAAGAGGAAGCTAGCCAAAAGTTTGCGGTATCTCCGGATGATGACGAGGGAACGCTGTGGGGGAAAATGCTGCGGTTTTTAATGCTTAATATGCCGGATGAAGCTATAACTTGCCTTAAAGCGTATGGAAACAAGGTCCGTAATGATGATTCCAATGCTGCCATTTATATTCCTGTTGTCGAAACCTTTATTCGTAATATCCCAGAAACATGCGTAGATTATGGGGTAATAGTTGTGGGTTTTGTTCCGGGTAAAGACAGCCATGAAATTTATGAAATGGGAGATATTATTGTAGCAATTAACGGTAAGAGGTGTTTAAATTTTGACAGTTATAAAAATGCTAAGATTAAAGACGGTGATGTAGTAACAATATTACGTTATGAGAACAACGAACCTGCATTCATAGAAAAAACTGTCGTTCCCAATCAATCAAAGGTGCAACTTGCCGAGCTTACAGAAAGAGATATTGATGAAAGTTCTTTGCCGTTTGAGGGGTTAGATGAAAATAAACTATGGGCGCTTATGACGGAGAAGATAGGTGCATATGAATTTCAACCGGCAATCGACTGCGCTCAAATGTACCACATGAAAGTGCGAAGTGTTGACAAAAATTCCGATATTTACATTCCTGTTATCAAAGCGTTTATACAAAACATGGGCGCAATCGGCGTTAATTTCGGCGTAATTGTTACAGATGCGGCATTAGATTCAAAAATTAAAGTTGGCGACATTGTAACCGAAATAAATGGGCATCCTTGCCTTAATAGGGAAAGCTATAATTTAACCGACGGCAGTGTTATTACCATTATGCGCCGAAACCCTAAAAATTTGTTTGATTTTCTGGAGATAACCGTAGAAAGAGCACCAGATATAACAGTAAGAGACTTAAGTATAGAAAATAAGTAAATTTATAGGATGGTGAACTTATGACATACAATCCAAACCCCGAAGATACATCAAACATTAAATTGTCTGATGATATTGTTGCTGTGTTTGAACAAATCTCAAAAAACACCCACGAAGTATGGGCTAAAGGGCGTATTGACGAGGGGTGGATACACGGTGACATTTATGACGGAATCAGAAAAATGCATCCACGCCTTGTGCCATATGAACAGCTGCCGGAGGATGAAAAGGCTTTTGACCGTAATACAACTGCACAAGTTATAAAGATGCTTATAAAACTTGGATTTATCGTAATAAGAACTGACTAATTCAGTGGTTACTTAGAGCAATTTGACAGAACATAGCCGTTTATGTTTTTGCAAATAGCTATGAAATGGAGGTAAAGCGTAATGAAGGAAAATTATGACTTGAGGTTTCATGTAGGTGTTCTTGGTTTCTCTAAATCTAACAAGAACATTGAAACCATCAAAGCAATAGGTGCAATTTTGCACGAAATACGGCTTAGAGTTTCAGATCAATTTAATACTGAATCTAAAACTGCACACCAAAATGTAATTATCGACCTTTTTGTGGATTTATCGCTTTCAGATCAAGGTTTACTACAGAACTTTAATGACGAAAACATAACCGTTAATTGGTTTACAACAGGAACAAAAGGAGATAACCCAATGCTGCAAAGCAGTGGGTCGGTTACTGAACTTAATGGGATATGCAATGCGTTTAATGATGTAAACAATGCAATTAGCTGGATAGAGATGCAATCGGATATTATCATAGCTTTTAAAGACAATGATAAAAGTTCTCAAAACAGCATGATTTGGAATGTTTTATGCGGAAGAGCTAATAACACACTTACTATATGTATTGATGCTAACGAACCGGGCAAAGTTTATTTTATTGACCGTTACTCAAGTATTCCGTTTTCTTCAAAAGTTCTTAAAGAATATATTGATGCTCTATATATTGCAGAATCTCCCCAAGAGACTTTACTAAGAAAGCCGTTCTTATTTTCAGGCTTGTGGGAAAAAGTCTACAACCGATATATGAATAAATACAAAGCTCACGCAAAGCAAATCCCTTATGTGGAGGACTTTGCTTTAAATGAGAATTACATAAATGATGATACCGACACAAAGCGAAAAATAAATCATCAAAAGCTAGTTGCGCAATTTAATTTTTATGATGAAAGATCTAATGAAATATCTAAAAAATACAGAGAATCCATTTATTTTCGATCAATCCTTCCGTTTATTTCCACTGTATTTTTAGCGGTTGGGTTTTATGTGGAGACTGTTTTAGGCATATTGCCGTACGCTTTTGGAATAACAGCTAATTTTTTCATGGTTGTTGCCGGAGTTGGATTTTTATTACACGCAATGATAAATGTTTATGCCTATTTGATGTCTAAAGACCGTGGCGTTGAAGACAGCCAATCAGAGTTTCTAAAAAATCGTTACATAGCCGAGTTTTTAAGGGTAATTGTGCATTTTCAACCATTTGGAATCCCTGTGTCATATGACTGTGTTAAAGATAACGCTTTCAAAACGGAAGTACGGCGGATATTGCGAATGCTAGCTCCATATGACTATTCCTTTTGCAAAAGTGACGCAAAAAAGATTGTAGACCACTCAATACTTATGTTAAGTGATCAAATTACTTATCACACAAACACAAAGGCTCGTCTGGAGCTAGTCGTAAAAGGACTAAAAACTTTTTATGGGCGTATATTTTGGATAGGTTTTGGCTTTGTTGTATTAAGGGGACTATTGCAGTTTGCTATGCCATTTTTGAGTAGTTTTTTACAATTTGAAATAAATAATGGTATCAAATGGGTAAGCTATATACGTTCATTTTCTAATATGCTAGCATTGTTTTTGCCTGCATGGGCAGTTTATTTTTCCTCAAAGCTTGCGCTAAATAATTTTGATGGTCTTTACCGTCATTCTGACATAGCTGTTAAAAACCTTGTATTGTTAAAAAACAAGGCCGAATCTTTGTTAAATGATGAAAATATCTCGTATGAAGTGCTTGTAGCTTTTTCTGAGGATATTGTGGCAACCCAAATCGGCGAGGTAAACGATTGGTTAGCACAAACTGCGTCAAAAACAGTAACAAGGTTATGATATACATAAAGGAGCAAACACATGGAATATAGACTTTGAACAGGCTCTAAATAAAAAACCTATCAACAAATTATAATTGATAGGTTTTTTATTTACATTATATTTATTCAAACGTACCTTTAACAAGTATTTTTTTGTTTGCCATCATGGTTCTGCCCATTGCAATGACAGTGTCAATTTCATAATTCTGCTTATCGAGTAATACTAAATCTGCATCTTTTCCTTGTGCAACAATACCTTTTTGACTAAACTTAAATTTTTTAGCAGGGTTTGATGTGATGACTTTAATAGCCGTTTCCAATGGAATATTCTCATGCTTTACAGCATCAATGACTTCTTTAATAAGATAATCCATTTTACCAACGCCAAGCCCGGTTAATTCGCCCTTTTCATTAAAAACCGGCAATGAACCTTGGCCATCAGATGTAAAAGTAATTTTTTCAATATCAACGCCGGAATCCAGCATTTGTTTTAATCCGCTGGAACATTTAACTTCGTCTGCATCCATAAATGCCGGGTCAGGGCAAATTGTTAAATCAACATGCCCTCCGTTTTTTGCGTAATGAATACCGGCTTCAAAAAGAGAGGCACTTCGGTTTACATGTGTTGGAATAAATTGGCTTATAGGCAAGGTTGTTGTTGCCACAATTTCTTCAAGCATTTTTAATTTGTCTGCGCCATCGCCCATATGTATGTTAACAACGCCTGCTTTTCCGGAAAGCATACCTGCAACTCTTGCATCTGCTGCAATCTTTTTAATTTCATCAATGGTTGGCTGTGAAGAACGGTGGTCCGAAATGGCAATTTCACCAACGCCGATAATTTCCTCAATCAAAATTATATCCTCTTTGATGTTGCCCATAAGTGTTCGCACAGGAACGTCATAAGAGCCTGTGTATACATAACAGGTTACGCCTTCTTCTTTTAGAGACTTTGCCTTTGCAATGAGGCTCTTCATGCTTCTTGTTATTCCGTCTGTGCCGATACAGCCAACTACCGTTGTAACCCCCGATTCCACCATAGTGCTTAAAACAAGTTCCGGCGTTCTGGTTTTGTAACTGCCTTCACCGCCGCCGCCTAAAATGTGTACATGGGTGTCAATAAACCCAGGTACGAGGATTTTACCATCTGCATTAATAATCTCAAATTCGATGTTAGCATCGCCCATATTAATTTCGTCTTGAATTACGCCTATTGTTTTCCCCTCAATGAGTATGTCCTTTTTCCCAATGTATTCAGGCGCATATACATCCGCATTTTTAATAATTTTAAGCATTATTAACCTCTTTTCGCTTTAATTATATCCTATTATAACGGCTAGGATTACGAATACAGAGCCAAAAAAGAACAGAAGACCCTGGAATTTAATCTGAAACTTAGCCCATGTCCAGTAAGGTATACGTGCGATTCCTAAGCAGGCAATAAGCACGCCGGAGGTTGGTACAATAACATTTGTAAAACCGTCTCCCAATTGGAAAGCTAAAACGGCTACCTGTCTTGTAACGCCGACTATATCAGCCAAAGGTGCCATCAAAGGCATTGTAAGAGCTGCCTGACCTGAGCCGGAAACTACAAAGAAATTAAAAATAGATTGGAAAACATACATAAACCATGCAGAAACTGCCGTTGGGAAGCCGCCGATTAAGTTACCGGCACCATTTAATATAGTATTTAAAACCGTCGGTGTGCTTGCGCTAACTCCGCCTAATACAATAACAATACCTTTAGCCATTCCCACAACCAGTGCAGCACCAATCAAATCCGATGCACCGGATTGAAATGATTTAGCAATATCGTCTACTTCCATATTATTAAGTTTGAAAACAATGCCAATTATACCGGCTACAACACCCATAATGAAAAATTGAGTAGCTATTTCAGGAAGATAATATTCTTTTTGAGTAACACCCCAAATAATCCAGATCATTGTGAAGAAAAGCGTTAATAAAACTAATGTATCACCAAGCTTCATTTTTGAATCAATATTCTCTTGTTTAGCTTGATTTTTTCTAAAATAATCATCAGTTTCATAACTTACTGAAGATTTAGGATTCTTTTTAACTTTATTTGCATACCAAGTGGTATAAACAATACCAAGAGCAGTAAAAAATATCCACATTACAATTCTAAACCACATACCGCTTAATACTGGAATGCCAGAAACGCCTTGTGCCAGCACTACGCTAAATGGATTCATCCAAGTTGCGGCAAACCCAATTTGAGTTGCAACATTTGTAACCATAATAGCGGTAACCGCATCATATCCCAGTGAAATCATAAGCGGGACAATAATGAGAACAAACGGAATTGCTTCCTCTCCCATGCCAAATATTGCCCCACCTAGGGAAAACAGAATAAACAGCAGCGGAATTAAAATTATTTCTCGCCCCTGAGCCATTTTTATTACGGATTTTAACCCAATATCAATTGAACCGGTACGAAGCAATATGCCAAAAGCTCCACCTACAACCAGGATAAATGCGACAACGCCAACAGCAGAGCCATATTTGTCTCCTGATACCATGCCTTCAAAAACGTAATTTAACAGACCAGACTTACCCCCGAAATCTTCAGTACCAAACAACGGTGTTTTTAACGTCATTGTATCGCCGTTGTCATCTGTTGCAAGCCGAAACGTTTCGGGCATTAATACATTTTTTCTAGTTTTTTCTTCTCCCTTATCTGTTACGAAAGTTACATCGTGTACATCGTATACACCAAGCGGAACTATGTAAGTCAGTGCGGCACAGAATAAAACAACGAAAAAAACTATAATAAAGGTGTGTGGTACTTTAAAGTTGCCCTCTTTTAACTTATTTGCTGCACTTTGTTTACTCATTTAATTCCCTCCAGTTTTTTTATGCAGATTAGATAATCCAATTTGCTATTGAAAATATTATACTCCAATTAGTACATAAAATCAATCTCTAATGGAATCATTACGATTATATAGTCAAAAATTACAAAAATATTGCCCATTCCCTTGTGTTTATAATATATATGTCCAAATTCTCTGACAATATATATTTATCAAAGGGTACTTGATCAAAGTCTGTAATTACAAGTGCAAAAATTGCCGATGGTCAAGCTGTTTTCGTTAGAACAAAAGCAACATCAAAAATGGGGTTTTCACAAGCCTATAGACAAACTTACCAAATCAACGAACATATAGAATAAATTAATAAATATTCTGTTTTTACGTACTTATAATTGATGTATTAGGTATTTCCCTGTTTCTTTTTGTTAATTAAATAAAAAGTATTGACAAAAAAACAGATTTTGTAATATAATATAACCATAAAATTTTGTGTTGCAAAATTTAATATTGACAATTAATAGAGGTTGCAAATTTAGGGGTAGCTTTCATATGTTAAGGAAAAGAGATTCCGATAGGCTTCATTCATAGAATGAAACCTTGTGATGAAAGTGAAGACTTGTTTGCCGAAAGTAAACATATGCTCTTGTGTGTCTGCTTGGGGGTTTTGCTAAGTGCAACGCTCCTGTCATGTATTAAGCATGAAGCGCTATTATGATAAGTTTTATTAAACTTACATATTAGCGCTTTTTATTTTTTTAGGGAGGTTTGAAAATGAAAGCAATGATAAGAATGAGAATGAGCCTTGCAGATGCTCATTACGGCGGAAACTTAGTAGACGGAGCTAGAATGCTGCAATTGTTCGGAGATGTTGCAACAGAACTTTTAATTATTCGTGATGGTGACGAGGGGTTATTTAAAGCTTATGACAGCGTGGAATTTCTTGCACCTGTTTATGCTGGAGATTACATAGAAGCGGTTGGGGAAATCGTTTCCGAAGGCAACACTTCTCGCAAAATGGTTTTTGAAGCGAGAAAAGTAATTGTTCCAAGAACGGACATTAACGAGTCTGCATGTGATGTTCTTGCAGAACCAATAGTAGTGTGCAAGGCAAGCGGAACTTGCGTTACGCCTAAAGCAAAGCAAAGAATGTAACAGGAGGTTTTTATGGAAAAGTTAATTATAACAGCTGCAATTTGCGGTGCGGAAGTTACAAAAGAGCACAACCCTGCTGTTCCTTATACTGTTGAAGAAATCGGTCAGGAAGCTTATAAAGCTTATAAAGCAGGGGCTGCTATTATACATTTGCACGTAAGAAACGACGACGGAACACCAACCCAAGACAAAGAGCGTTTTAAACTTTGTATTGACGAAATTAAACGTCTTTGCCCAGATGTTATTATACAACCGTCTACCGGTGGTGCTGTAGGCATGTCTAACGAGGAAAGGCTTCAACCTGTGGAGCTTTCACCGGAAATGGCGACCCTTGACTGCGGAACATGTAATTTCGGCGGCGACGATATTTTCGTTAACACTGAAAATACAATAAAAGCTTTTGGCGAAAAAATGATTGCATTAGGTATTAAACCGGAAGTCGAAGTTTTCGATAAAAGCATGATTGACATGGCAATTAGGCTTAACAAAAAAGGCTATATTAAAAGCCCTATGCACTTTAATTTCGTTATGGGAGTAAACGGAGGCATTTCAGCTGAACCTAGAGATTTTACGTTTATGTTAGGTTCTATTCCAAATGATTCAACATATACAGTATCCGGGATAGGGCGAAATGAATTTACTCTTGCGGCAATGTCTATTGTTGCAGGTGGAAACGTAAGAGTTGGCTTTGAAGACAATGTTTATATATCAAAAGGGGTTTTGGCGAAATCAAACGCTGAACTTGTTGAAAAAGTTGTAAGGCTTGCAACAGAACTTGGAAGAGAAATTGCTACACCTGATGAAGCAAGAAAAATATTAGGGTTAAAATAGGAGGATATTAAAATGGCTAAAAAAGGAAATAAATACGGTACACACAGAGTTATTGAACCAGTAGGGGTTTTAACACAAGCGGCTCAAAAAATTGACAATAACATGGACGAAATTTACTCCAACGAAATTTTATTTGATGTAATTTCTTTAAACATTGACTCTGCTTCTTTTACACAAATTGAAGAAGAAGCAGGCGGAGACAAAGAAAAAATTAAAGCTAAAATTTTAGAAATTGTTAACGAAAGAGGAAAAATGCAAAACCCTGTAACTGGCTCTGGCGGTATGTTTATCGGTAAAGTTGCAAAAATCGGCGAAGATTTAAAAGACAGGGATTTAAAAGTAGGGGACAAAGTTGCTTCTTTAGTTTCTCTTTCTCTTACTCCGTTAAAAATTGATGAAATCATTGAAATTCACCCAAATATTGACAGAGTTGATGTTAAAGCGCAAGCAATATTATTTGAATCAGGAATTTACGCTAAACTTCCTGAAGATATGTCTGAACCTCTTGCACTTGCTGCTCTTGACGTTGCAGGCGCTCCTGCTCAAGCTGCAAAACTTGTTAAACCTGGCGATAAAGTATTAGTTTTAGGTGCTGGCGGAAAATCTGGTATGCTTTGCTGTTACGAAGCTATGAAAAGAGTTGGCCCAACAGGCAACGTTGTTGCTATGTGCCGTTCAGACAAAGACAAAGAAAAATTACTTCAAAACAAATTCTGCCACAAAGTTATTCAGTCTGATGCTACAAAACCAATTGACTTGCTTGACAAGGCGCTTGAAGCAAACGACGGAAATGAATTTGATATTTCTATCAGCTGTGTAAACATTGCTAACACTGAAATGGCTTGTATTTTGCCTGTTCGTGACGGCGGTGTTGTATACTTCTTCTCTATGGCAACAAGCTTTACAAAAGCGGCTCTTGGCGCAGAAGGCGTTGGAAAAGACGTAACTATGATTGTTGGTAATGGTTATACTAAAGACCATGCCGAAATTACTCTTTGGGAATTACGTGAAAGCGAAGCTTTAAGAAAAATTTTCGAGGAAACATATATCTAAGAACTATATTTGTTCAAAGACTTTTTAGGAGGTATAAATATGGATTTAAGCAGGAAAAACGGCTTATTCAAAGACATTCCAGATTCCGACTGGAACGATTGGAAATGGCATTTAAGAAATAAAATCCAAAATATAGAAGATTTAAAGAAATGCATTAATATTGTGCCTGAAGAAGAAGAAGGTATTAAAGAATGCCTTAGCACTCTTAGAATGGCAATAACTCCATACTATTTATCATTAATTAATATGGAAGACCCATACGACCCTGTACGTAAACAATGTATTCCAACTGTTATGGAAGTTCATAGATCTCCAGAAGATTTGGAAGACCCATTACATGAAGACACAGACTCACCAACACCTGGCCTTACTCATAGATACCCAGACCGTGCGCTTTTGCTTTTAACTGACCAATGCGCTATGTATTGCAGACATTGTACAAGACGCCGTTTTGCAGGGCAACATGATACATCTTTACCGATGTCTCAAATTGACAAATCAATTGACCATATTGCAAAAACACCGGCTATCCGTGACGTTTTACTTTCCGGCGGCGACCCTCTTCTTTTAGAAGACGACAAACTTGAATATATTATTAAACGCCTTCGTGAAATCCCTCACGTAGAAATTGTGCGTATAGGTTCAAGATGCCCTGTTGTGCTTCCTCAAAGAATTACTGATAATTTGTGCGACATGCTTAAAAAATATCATCCAATTTGGTTAAATACACACTTTAACCACCCGCAGGAAATTACTGAGGAATCCAAAGCGGCTTGCGAAAGACTTTCTAATGCAGGTATTCCTCTTGGCAATCAATCCGTTTTACTTGCAGGCGTAAACGATTGCGTTCACGTTATGAAAAAGCTTGTTAACGAACTTGTTAAAATACGTGTTCGTCCATACTACATTTACCAATGTGACTTATCTTTAGGTCTTGCACATTTCAGAACGCCTGTTGCTAAAGGTATTGAAATTATTGAAGGTTTAAGAGGGCATACTTCCGGATATTGCGTACCGACTTTCGTTGTTGATGCACCGGGGGGCGGCGGCAAAATACCTGTAATGCCAAATTACCTTATTTCACAAGGCGGAAACAACACTATTTTAAGAAATTTTGAAGGCGTAATCACAACATATACAGAGCCAGAAACTTATGTTAATACATGTAATTGTGAAGTTTGCAGAGGCGAGAAAAAAGCTCATTATGTTGGCGTTGCTGGGCTTCAAAACGGGCAACAGCTTTCATTGGAACCTGAAGGACTTGAAAGAAACTTAAGGAAAAAGCATTAAGGGGGCGTTTTAATGGAAGGCAAGCTTAAATTAAACTGGGAGCTTGTGGCAAAGGCCAGAGAACACGCAAAAAATATAGCAGACGATACACAAAAATTTATAGATATACATGCAACAGTTGCTGTTGAGCGTACAATTTGCCGCTTGCTTGGTATAGACGGAACAAACGAAGTAGGTGTTCCTCTTGCAAACGTGGTTGTAGATCATTTGGCGCAAACAGAGCTTTTAACTTCCGGCGCTGCCTTTATGATAGGCAACGCTATGGCGGCGCTTGGTTTAACTCCCCAGCAAATTGCTGAAAAAGTTAGCGACGGAAGCCTTGACTTAAGCAAAGTTACAACACAGGATTCCGAAAAAATTAAAGAAACAGTTAATGCAATAGCTAAAAATACTGTTAAGAAAATATACGAAAATAGGCTTAAAAGGGAAGAACTTCTTGATAAATACGGAGACAAACAAGGACCATATTTATACATTATTGTTGCAACAGGTAATATTTATGAAGATATAATTCAAGCAACTGCTGCTGTTAAGCAAGGGGCGGACATTATTGCCGTTATAAGAACTACAGGGCAGTCCCTTCTTGATTATGTGCCTTACGGCGCAACAACAGAAGGTTTCGGCGGTACTTTTGCAACCCAGGAAAATTTCAGGCTTATGCGTGAAGCCCTTGACAAAGCAGGAGAAGAAGTAGGGCGGTATATCCGCCTTTGCAACTACGCTTCAGGGCTTTGTATGCCGGAAATTGCTGCAATGGGCGCAATGGAACGCCTTGACGTTATGCTAAATGATGCATTTTACGGAATTTTATTCCGTGATATAAACATGAAGCGTACGCTGGTTGACCAGTATTTTTCAAGGACCATTAACGGTTTTGCCGGAATTATTATAAATACAGGCGAAGACAATTACTTAACAACTGCGGATGCTGTTGAAGAAGCCCATACTGTTTTGGTTTCCCAATTTATTAATGAGCAATTTGCTCTTAAAGCCGGGCTTCCAGAAGAGCAAATGGGTCTTGGTCATGCCTTTGAAATTTCTCCAAGTGTTAAAAACGGCTTTTTGTATGAACTTTCTCAAGCCCAAATGGCAAGAGAAATTTTCCCAAAAGCTCCTCTTAAATATATGCCCCCAACAAAATTTATGACAGGGGATATATTTAAAGGACATGTTCAAAATGCACTTTTTAACATGGTAACTATTATGACTCACCAAAAATTACATTTGCTTGGTATGCTTACAGAGGCTATTCATACGCCGTTTATGTCTGACAGGGCATTATCAATTGACAACGCAAAATATATCTTTGAAACAATGGAAGATTTAGGCGACGAAATAGAATTTAAAGAAAACGGCATTATTCAAAGCCGTGCAAACGAAGTTTTAACAAAAGCTTGTAATCTCCTTGCGGAAATTGAACAGCGCAAGATATTTGATACTCTTGAAAATGGCATTTTTGCAGGGGTTAAGAGAAAACCTGATGCCGGCAAAGGTTTGCAAGGCGTGTTTGTTAAAGGTGATGATTACTTTAATCCATTTTTTGACTTAATGGTGATTGATAAAATGGAAGGGGGCGTGTTATAATGAGTAGCGGATTATATTCAACTGATAAAAAAGATTTTGACAAAAATCTGGATTTATCAAAGCTTAAACCATACGGCGACACAATGAATGACGGAAAAGTCCAGCTTTCATTTACGCTCCCTGTTAAAAATGACGATAAAGGCGCAGAGGCTGCTATTTTGCTTGCTAAAAAAATGGGTCTTAAAGACCCTGCTGTTGCCCACAAAGGCTCTTTAGACAAAGAATTTACATTTTATGTAGTTTACGGTTCATTAATACATACTGTAGACTATAATGAAATTCACGTTAATGCCATAACCACAGAGGTTATGGGCATGAAAGAAGTGTCTGATTATATTAGGGAAAACATTAAACGCCCAATCGTTATTATAGGTGCGTCCACCGGAACAGATGCTCATACTGTTGGCATTGATGCTATTATGAACATGAAAGGTTTTGCAGGGCATTACGGGCTTGAACGTTATGAAATGATAGAGGCCCATAACCTTGGAAGCCAGGTTACAAACGAGGAGTTTATTCAAAAGGCAAAAGAATTAAAAGCGGATGCCCTCCTTGTTTCTCAAACTGTAACCCAAAAAGATGTTCATATTAAAAATTTGACTGAGCTTGTAGAGCTTTTAGAAGCAGAGGGGCTTAGAGACAAAGTAGTGCTTGTTTGCGGCGGGCCACGTATAACTCATGAGCTTGCAAAAGAGCTTGGTTATGACGCAGGCTTTGGAAGCGGAAAATATTCGGAGGACGTTGCTTCATTTGTTGTTACCGAAATGGTTTCAAGAAATCTCGTTTAAATGTGTATACATGAGATTTCCGAATATTTAACGAAAGGATTGTATTAATTGAAAAACAAGGTTGTTTCTCTTAAAGAAGCAGTGGATTTAATAAAAGACGGCATGACTATAATGGTCGGCGGCTTTATGGGAATTGGTACACCTGAAACAATTGTGGACGAAATTGTCAGACGAGGAATTAAAGACTTAACAATTATTGCAAACGACAATGCAATGCCCGGAAAAGGCATTGGAAAGCTTATTTCCAACAAGCTTGTAAAAAAGACAATTGCTTCTCATATTGGGCTTAACCCTGAAACAGGGCAGCAAATGATTAGCGGAGAGCTTGATGTTGAGCTTGTTCCCCAAGGCACATTAGCTGAAAGAATAAGAGCACACGGTGCAGGCATGGGTGGCTTTTTAACACCTACAGGCATTGGAACAAGCGTTCAAGACGGCAAACAAATAATTACAGTGGACGGAAAAGATTATTTGCTTGAACTTCCACTTAAAGCGGACATTGCCCTTGTACGTGCATCTGTTGTTGACACATGCGGCAACTGCCAGTATTTAGGAACAACACGTAACTTTAACCCGATTATAGCAACTGCGGCAGATATTGTTATTGTTGAAGGCGAAACAGTAGTAGAAGTAGGGCAAATGAGCCCAGACCATGTTGTTACACCCGGGTTATTTGTAGATTACATAGTTAGGGGGGAAGCGTAATGTCTAACGAAAAAGAAATAATTGCAAAAAGAGTTGCACAAGAATTACACGAAGGCAACGTTGTAAACTTAGGCATCGGGCTTCCCACTATGGTTGCAAATTACATTCCCGAAGGCATGGACGTTTTGTTTCAGTCCGAAAACGGTATGATTAGAATGGGTCCAAAACCGGAAGAAGGCAAAGAAGATTTAAATATTTGTAATGCCGGCGGTCAATACGTTACTGTATTAACTGGGGGAGCTTTTTTCGACAGCTCTATGTCATTTACAATTATACGTGGCGGTCATGTTGATGTAACTGTTTTAGGTGCTCTTGAAATTGATGAAACAGGAAGCCTTGCAAGCCACATTGTTCCTGGAAAAATGGTTCCAGGCATGGGCGGTGCAATGGACTTAATTGTAGGCTCTAAAAAAGTTATTATAGCAACCACACATACTGTAAAAGGCAAGCCAAAAATACTTAAAAAATGTACACTTCCATTAACTGCAGTAGGCAGAGTAAACTTAATTGTTACTGAGCTTGGCGTAATTGAAGTTACAAAAGACGGTCTTGTTTTAACAGAAATTGCGGAGGGAACAACTCCTGAACAAGTTCAGGAATTAACCGAAGCTACTCTTATAATTTCTCCTAACTTAAAAACAATGGTAATATAAATAATTATTTAAAGCAGAGTTTTCAAACTGAAAACTCTGCTCTTTTTGTGCATCATTTTATAATATAATATCCCCAGTTAATAAGCTGTTCTATTTTATCTCCATTATAATCTTCCATAATAACAGGATAATCACTTTTCGTATATTGTAAAAAGTTGAAATAAGAGTTTGTTTGCCCAGCAAGCTTTAATAACTCCACACCTAAATAAAATGAGGAAATGTCCTGTAAATGTTCCTCTTTAAGTTTTCCGGCAGCTTTGTTTGCCCAAATAAAATAGGGAAGCCTTACAAGGCGAAGCTCATCTCTTTCACTAATAAGTCCGTCGTAAACATGGTTTGACAAAAGGGGTAAATGGTCTCCGAAAAAAACAACATAAGACGGCTCATCAATTAAATCAAGCTCTTTGGTTAATCTTCCCATTTCCCTGTCAGTGTCACTAATCCCCTCTAAATAATTGGAAAGGGCGTTTACATCCTGGTTGTTAAAATCAATGGCAGAACTAAACTCAAAAGGATATTTTTCACCGTATTTGTTTAAATATGGGCCATGGTTTTGTATTGTTATTATAAATTCAAATAAAGGCTTATGCTCATTTTTATCTATATACTTTTTAAAATCATTTATAACGTAGTCAAAAGTTTCTTCCTCACTTATGTATAGTCCTTTAGAATTTTCTTTGTTAAAGGATTCTATAGTTGTAAAGCTGTCAAAACCTAACAAACTAAAAACCTTGTCCCGTTTGTAAAACCATTTGTCACCTGGGTGAACCGCTTTTGTTTTATATCCTGCGTTTTTCAATATTTGTGGAACAGCTTCTATAGGTTTATCTACAAGCATGTTTGAATAAGGCACACCTCTGTAATTTCTTGTGCTTATTCCTGTTAAAATATCAAATTCCGTGTCGCTTGTTCCGCCGCCAATGTTTGGTACGATAATATGCCCGTTAATACTTTCTTTTTTAATATTATTTAAGTTTTCCACAGGAGAACTTTTGTATTGTAAGTTTTCGCTAAAAGGAATATCAGAATAGCCCTCTCCTAGTATTAAAAATATATGGGGTTTAGCAGATTTTTCCTTAATTCCATAATTTTTATATTTAGAAATTAGAGCTAATACACTGTCTTCATTATAATTTTTTGGAACAGGTGATTTTTCTTTACTTAATGCATAAAAAAATGATGATATTAGCCCTGAATTTTTGGCATAATCCTTTGTATATATTCCGTTGTATAAAAATATATTTAATAATAAAAGAGTGGACATAATTATAATACTATATTTAAGCCGGGGCTTTTCATTTTTAACTTTTCTAAATATTATAACAGCTAATAAAATAAGCACTGCAAAGCCTAAAATTACCCCTGAAAGCATTACTTTGCTTAAACTTCTTGCAATACCAATAACCTCTGCAAATAAATAAAAATCAGCCGGAACCAGGGGATAGTGTCGATACAAAATTTTATAATGGTTAACCACAGACATTGTTATTACAGTTACCGAAATAATAGAAACAGATACTACAAAATTACCGCTTAAATAAAACAAAAAAAACATTAATGAAATAATGGGGAAAAAGTTCATTAAAAAAGTTATGGGTGAAAAAGTTTCAAATGATGGTATTGCTAGAAAAAACATTAACAAAGTTAACATTAAGGATGTTAAAAACATTATTAAAATACAGTATCTTGCTTTCAAGTCTTTCATAATATTCATTCGTTCCTATTCTTATAGCAATTTTCAAATTAATTGGACTACATTAAATAAAATTGCTATATAGCTTTACAATTTATGCATTGCTATTGTAGAATAAATATTATATTTTGTAAAGACATTAAGGAGAAAACCAATGAAATCATCAATACTGGGCGTTATGTTTGATAATTACGGCAATGCGGAAACACTTGAAATATTAAAGGGCTATTTAAAAGAAGACAAAAACCATATAATTATAACAGCTAACCCGGAAATGGTTATGGCTGCCAAAAACGACAGCGAATTTAACACAATTATGAATGATGCAGACTTAGTTTTGCCTGATGGCATAGGCATTGTAATTGCTTCACGCTTGCTAAAAAAGGGGATTAATGAAAGAGTTCCCGGGTGTGATACCGTTCAGGCTTTGTTTGAAAAAACATCAGCAACGGTTTATCTGCTTGGCGGAAAGCCGGGGGTTTGCGAGCTTGCAAAAGAAAACATAGAGAGTAAATATAAAAATATTAAAGTAATCGGTTTAAATGACGGATATTTTGACAATGAAAAAGAAATATTAATTACCGAGGAAATTAAAAGGCTTAAACCAGATATTTTACTTGTTGGTCTTGGGTTTCCAAAACAGGAAAAATGGATATATAAAAATAAAGATCTGCCGGTAAAAATATCAATTGGTGTAGGGGGAACACTTGATGTGCTTGCAGGTGTTGTTAAAAGAGCACCAATTTGTTTTCAAAAGCTTGGGCTTGAATGGTTTTACAGACTAATTAAACAGCCGTCAAGAATCGGCAGGATGTCAATATTACCAATTTTCATGTTAAATGTTATTCTATTTAATAATAAGAGAATCTAAAATATCACAAGATTATGCAAAATAACAATTATATATAACATACATTGTTGATAAGTTATATATAAAAACAATAAATTTTATTCTAAAGGCAAATGCAACAAAGCTGTAACAATAGTTTTGTAGATTTAACCTATAGTACTTTAAATAAAAATGGTGTATTATGATTTTATTATATAACGTGTGCCGACAAAGTGTCGGACTTGATGTGAAACAAGATAAAATACCATTTCACTGCATTGAAATCACGTTATTTTATATTGTAATAATAAAAGGAGGCTATTAAATGGCTGGCTTGAAACTTGAAAATATTGTTAAAAAATACTCAAATGGTTTTGTTGCTGTTTCAGAATTTAACTTGGATATTGAAGATAAAGAATTTATTATTTTCGTAGGTCCCTCCGGTTGCGGTAAATCTACAACACTTCGTATGATTGCCGGGCTTGAAGAAATATCTGACGGTAAGTTATACATAGGCGATAAATTAATGAACGATGTTGCGCCTAAAGACCGTGATATCGCTATGGTTTTCCAAAATTACGCTCTTTATCCTCACATGACAGTTTACGATAACATGGCTTTCGGTTTAAAGCTTAGAAAAACTCCAAAGCAGGAAATTGACAAGCGTGTTACTGAAGCTGCTAAAATACTGGATATTGTACACTTGCTTGATAGACGTCCAAAGGCACTTTCCGGCGGTCAAAGACAACGTGTAGCTATGGGTCGTGCTATCGTTCGTGAGCCCAAGGTATTCTTAATGGACGAACCTTTGTCTAACCTTGACGCTAAACTCCGTGTTCAAATGCGTACTGAAATTTCCAAGCTTCACCAACGTTTACAAACAACTTTTATATATGTAACCCATGACCAAACAGAAGCTATGACTCTTGGTACAAGAATCGTTGTTTTAAAAGACGGTATTATTCAGCAAGTTGACTCACCGCAAAACCTTTACCACAGGCCTAACAATCTTTTCGTTGCCGGCTTTATCGGTTCCCCTCAAATGAACATGATTGAAGCAAAAGTAACAAAAGAAGGAGATAATGTATTTTTAACTTTCCATAATAATAAAATTAAAATGAACGAATCAAAAGCAAAAGGCTTAATTGACGGCGGTTATATTGATAAAGACGTTATTATGGGTATTCGTCCGGAAGATTTACACGACGAAGAAATTTTCATTAACTCATCTTCAGATTCCGTTATGGAGCTTGAAGTTGAAGTTACTGAAATGCTTGGTGCAGAAGTATTCCTTTATTTAAACTTAAACGGTCAAACAATAACTGCCAGAGTTGACCCACGCTCCACAGCAAAAGCTCATGACAAAATAAAAATAGCGGCTGATGTAAACAAAATTCATGTCTTTGATAAAGACACTGAATTAACTGTTGTAAATTAATAAGTGCTATAAATTGAAAATAACATCATACTAAATTTTAAAAAACCATTTCTTTTGAAATGGTTTTTTAGTATAATCATTTTAGAGTATAGTTAAAGGGAGGTTTTAAAGTGATTTCTAAAAAAATAAAAGAAATGATGAAAGGAAGCTCCGCAATAAGAGCTTTATTTGAAGAAGGGAAAAAATTAAGAGAAATTCATGGAAGCGAAAACGTTTATGATTTTAGTTTAGGAAACCCAAGCGCACCGCCGCCGGAATTGATAAATAAAGCAGTTAAAGAATTTTTAGACGGGTATAACCCAGATCTAGTTCATGGATATATGAATAATTCCGGCTACGAAGACGTTCGTCAAAAAATTGCAGAATCTACAAACAGAGAATTTAATACAAACTTTAGCTTTAAAAATGTTGTAATGTCATGCGGGGCGGCCGGGGCGATAAATGTTGTTTTTAAAACAATTTTAGAACCTGGAGACGAAGTAATAGTATTTGCTCCGTGCTTTTCCGAATATTTTAACTACATAAATATTTTTTCCGGCGTTCCTGTTATTGTTGATGAGTACGATGAAAACTTTTCACCAAACCTTGCTTTATTTGAAGCAAAAATTACAGCAAAAACAAAGGCTGTTATTATAAATTCGCCAAACAATCCATCTGGAGCAATATATTCCGAAGAAACAATAAAAGAGATTGCAGACATACTAAATAAAAAGCAAAAAGAATATGGTCACGCAATTTATTTAATTTCAGACGAGCCTTACAGAAAGCTTATTTACAGCCATGTAAAAGTGCCTTACTTAACCCATTATTACAACAATACATTCGTTGCTTATTCTTTCAGTAAGTCTTTATCTCTTCCCGGGGAAAGAATCGGATATTTGACTGTACCCTCTGAAATGGAGGATTTTAACGATGTTATGGACGGTCTTAATCTTTGCACAAGAATTTTAGGTTTTGTTAATGCGCCGTCTCTTTTCCAGCATGTTGCAGGGGCTTGTATAGATGCATCTGTTGACATGACTATTTACTCAAAAAACCTTGATGTTTTATATAACGGATTAACACAAATAGGTTATGAATGTTTTAAACCCCAAGGCGCATTTTATTTATTACCTAAATCCCCAATAGCTGACGATGTTGAGTTTTGCAGCGCAGCAAAAAAATATAATTTGCTTATAGTGCCGGGTAAAGGGTTCAGAGCACCTTCCCATTTTAGAATTGCTTATTGCACAGATTATAATTCTTGCGTAAACTCATTAAACGCATTCGAAGAACTTTTTAAAGATTATAACAATAAGTGATTTATTGACAAAATCTTGAATTATTGGTTATAATATAGTTCAGAAATACTAACTGTAATACAAGACCAATTATTCAGGAGAAGTTTATGACAAATATCAGATACGATAAAAAAGACATTATATATCTTTTAGTTATTATAATAGCTGGTTTTGCAGTGCGCTTTGCCGCCGCTTCCTTTAGCGACGGATTTGAAATAGATGTAACGGATTTTAAATGCTGGAGCGATCTTATTTTTCAGCATGGTTTGTCTAATTTTTATTCACTTGATGTTTTTACAGACTATCCCCCAGGATATATGTATGTTTTATATATTATTGGTGGGATTAAAAAAACACTGGAGCTTGCTTTTGACAGCACCTCGTTTACATTATTAATCAAATTTCCTGCCATGCTGTGCGATGTTTTAACGTCGGTTTTCATTTTCTATATTGGGAAAACTAGATTAAAGCAATTTACGGCATGGCTAATTTGTGCCGCATATCTTTTTAACCCAGCAATAATAATCAATTCCGCCATATGGGGGCAGGTAGACTCTGTTTATACAATATTTTTAATTATATCTATTTTTTATTTAACTGAAAAAAAATATTGCATAGCATATGTTCTTTTTGCTATTGCAATTCTTATAAAACCTCAATCCCTTATTTTATCTCCAGTATATATTTATTCTGCTTTTGAATGCATAAATAATGGTAATAAGTTAAAATCCGCAGGCAAGCTTTTGCTATACGGTTTAGCAGCATTATTTACACTTTTTATAGGAATTTTACCCTTTGTAAAAGGCTTCAATTTTATGCCTATAATTAATTTATATAAAGAAACTTTGTCCTCATATCCATATGCAACTGTAAACGCATATAACCTATACGCCGCTATCGGCGCAAACTGGGCTGATATAACAAAAAGCTTTCTTTTTACAGATTATAACACCTTTGGCATTATAGTAATTGATGTTATAGTAATTCTATCAATTGTGCTTTTATTACGCAATAATTCCAAAAGCAATTATTTTTTTGTTGCCGGGCTTACAAATTTATTAACATTTGTTTTTGCGGTAAAAATGCATGAAAGATATATTTTCCCTACATTGGCTCTTTTACTAATAGCTTATTGTTTTAAGCGAGACAGACGGATTTTAGCCCTTTATTTCGGGTTTTCTCTTACAACTTATATAAACTGTTCCGATGTTTTAGAAATGGCAAAAATGAATTTCTCTTTAGAGGTTTTAGAGCATAATATAATTCCGTTTTCAATATTAAATGTTATTTTTGCAGCTTTATTATTATTAACAGCATTTTTTGCATATAAAGGCAAAAACGAAGAAAAGGAATCAATACAACAAGATGTTTATAATTTTAGAAAACTGCCAAAGCTTGTTAAAAAGGATTATTTATGCTGCTTAGTAATTATGGTTGTATACGGATGTATTGCGTTTTTTAATCTTGGGAATACAAAATCCCCTCAAACTATTTACAGCTTCTCTAAAGATGAATCGTTTATCGCTGATTTCGGAGAAGTGTATGAATTTGATAAAATGGCATATTTACAGGGAATTGTCCATGACCAAAACTTCAAGCTTTTGTTTTCTATAGACGGTAACGTTTGGGATGCGGGAGAGGAGCAAACAGCAAAAAACGTATTAAGCTGGCAAAATGTAGAGTTTAATATGAACGCAAGATTTATTAAAATAACTTCTCTTTCTGATAAGCTTTCCTTTTTTGAAATTGCCTTTTTATCAGACGAAAAGGTGATAACCCCGACAGAAACGGATAACGCTCTGTTTGATGAACAAAATCTTGTGCCAAAACGCCATGATTACATGAACAGCACATATTTTGACGAAATTTATTATGCAAGGACAGGTTATGAATTTGTACATTCCCTGCCGGTTTATGAATGGACACACCCACCTTTAGGCAAAGACATTATTGCCCTTGGCATAAAGCTTTTTGGCTTAACCCCTTTTGGCTGGCGGTTTATGGGGACGCTTTTCGGAGTATTAATGATTATACCCATGTATGCATTTGCCAAAAGAATGTTAAAGCAATCTTTTTGGGCTGTTATAACAACACTTATATTTACTTTTGACTTTATGCATTTCGCCCAGACAAGGTTGACAACTATAGACACGTATATTACAATTTTTACTTTGTGTATGTTTTATTATATGTATTTGTATATTAACACGGATTATATGGACAGCTCTTTTAAAGAGCAAATGAAGTACTTGGGGTTAAGTGGTCTTTTTATGGGTCTTGGCATAGCTTGTAAATGGCCTGGGATATACGCAGGATGCGGTCTTGCTATAATTTTCTTTATATCTGTTTATTATCGGTCTAACGAATATTTAAGCCTAAAAAAAGAAGGATGTAGTTATCTGCCGGAATATCCTAATCAATTGGCTAATACAATTTGTTTATGCGTTTTGTTTTTTGTGCTTATACCTGCTATAATTTACGGGTTGTCCTATATACCGTTTTTAAAAGTTCCGGGGCAAAACGGTATTGCAACAATAATTAAAAACCAGACTGATATGTATGGCTATCATTCTAACCTTGTTTCCACACACCCTTATGAATCCCAGTGGTGGTCTTGGCCTTTAAATATTCGCCCGATTTTTTACTATGTATATAATTTGGAGGGTAATATAAAGCAAGGCATTTCTTCCTTTGGAAACCCGGCTGTATGGTGGGGTGGGGTAGTTGGAATAGTATACTGTTTTTACCGTTTTCTTTGCAAAAACGACAAAACAGCATCATTTTTAATTATTGCGTTTTTGGCTCAATATTTACCTTGGGTTTTAGTGCCTAGGACAACATATATTTATCACTATTTCCCAAGTGTGCCTTTTATTGTTTTAATGCTAGTTTATTTTATGAAAAATGAACTTTGCAGGAAATCCTTAAAACCGGCATATATTTATGTTGCTGTTGTTATTGTGCTTTTTGTCGCATTTTACCCAGTTTTAAGTGGAATGCCTATTTCAGTAGACTATGTTAAGTTTTTAAGATGGCTGCCAACTTGGCAACTAATATAACATGAGAATTGCTCCGCAATTAATCCGCTAAAGCGGCTTTTCGACTTCGTCGAACTCACGTTAATATAACCCATTTTCCGGAGGTTTTTATGAAACCTGTTTTATCAGTGATTGTTCCAGTATATAACGAAGAGGCTGTAATAAACGAATCTTATAAAAGGCTTACTGACACTCTGAAAAATTTAGAAACAACTTACGAGCTTATTTTTATTAACGATGGAAGCAGAGATAAATCTGCTATCCATATAAACGATATAATAAAAAAAGACAGAAATGTCCGTTTATTAAATTTTTCAAGAAATTTCGGTCATCAGGCCGCTATAACTGCAGGCATGGAATACGCCAGAGGAGACGCCATTGTTATTATTGACGCCGACTTACAAGACCCGCCGGAAATAATACCTGAAATGATGAAGCTTTGGAAAGAGGGGAACGATGTTGTTTACGGCAAGCGTTTAAAACGAAAAGGGGAAACCCTTTTTAAAAAAATTACTGCATCTATATACTATAGAATTTTAAAATCTATGACAAGTTTTGAAATTCCATTAGACACAGGGGATTTTCGGCTTATTGACAGAAAAGTAAACGAGGCTATGAAAAGCCTGCCGGAACGAAGCAGATATGTAAGAGGGCTGATTAGCTGGGTTGGCTTCAAGCAAACCGCTGTTGAATATGTTAGAGACGAAAGGTTCGCCGGGGAAACAAAATATCCACTTAAAAAAATGATAAAGTTCGCTGTAGACGGAATTTGCGCTTTTTCGTATAAACCTTTAAAACTAGCCACTTACTTAGGGCTTATAATTTCAGCTATAAGCTTTATTTATCTTGTAGTAGTTTTATATCAAAAGTTGTTTACAAACTCAACTGTTGAAGGATGGGCTTCTATTATAGCGATTGTGTTGTTAACACAAGGCATTGTTTTAATAGTCCTTGGGCTTATGGGGGAATATATCGGCCGTATTTTTGACGAAATGAAGCACCGCCCAATATATATTGTTAAAGAGGCGTTGGGATATGAAAACGATAATAATCAATAACATAAAAAAATACAAAGAAACGGTTTTTTACTTAATTTTCGGGGTTTTAACAACGTTAATCAGTATAGCCGTTTTTATGCTTTTATGCGATTTTGGGTTAAAAGCAACAATAGCAAACACAATAGCCACTGTAATAGCTGTTGTGTTTGCCTTTGTTACAAATAAAATATATGTTTTTGAATCTAAAAATTTTGCAATGAAAGCTGTTATTAACGAATTTTTAAAATTTACTCTTTCCCGATTTGCAACTTATTTAATAGAGACGGCAATTTTATTTGTTTTTGTAGATACGCTAAATTATAACAGCACGTATTTGAAAATACTTACTTCAATATTAATTATAATACTTAATTATATATTAAGCAAAAAGGCTGTTTTTACTCAAAAATAGCTTTTTATCCCTTTGAAATATTAAACATTGAGTTTAGCAAAGAATAAAATTGAGGAAAACGCCAGTTAATAGTCCAAATGCTTATTCCTGCTAAATGGTAAATAGGAATTAAGCTAAGCTTTGCCCTCATGCTTCTAACATCCTCAAACCAAACGTCATGCCTTTGGTTACCTTCTGTGTAGTAAGTAAAAAATGGGCTAAGAGATGCGTTGTCGAAAACAATTTCCGCTTTATGCTCTCTTGCAAGCTCTATAGCGTGGTAACTGCTAATGGTTTTTGCACAGTTTCCTTGGATATATGGGGTTTCCCATTGATACCCATAATTTGCAAGCCCAATTAAAACATTTTTCATATTGGTTTCAGTTTGCGTAAATTCTAAAACCTTTTTCATGTCCGAAACGGGGGAAACTGGAGCCGGAGGTTTACAGCTTCCCCCCCTCATATAGCCTTGAACAGTCATAAAATCAGCAATTGTGCCTATATAGTTTATATCAATATATGATGTTGCGTTTTGCCAAACCGGGGGCAAATCAATTGTAATAAAAAATCCCTCGTGGTGCAAAGCTATTTTAACCTTCTCAAAAAAAGCGTTAAAAGCATCTTTATCGGACATATTCATGTTTTCAAAATCTATGCAAAGCCCTGCAAACTCATTCTCTCTTATATATTTTAATATATTTCTCATAAAATTATCATAAACTTTAGGGTCGCTAACAATCATATGGGATATGTCCGGGTTAAAACTGAAAGCTTCCATATTAGTTACTACAAGAACAGGAAAAACGTTATATTCTTTGCAGACCTTAACAAGGTGGGAAACATCAGAAGTGGAAATGTTCCCTTCAGAATCAACGCTGCAAGAATAAATGCTCAAATATGTAAGGCTTGGCATAATGTCTTTTATGTAATCCATATTAATTTCAGGAAGCACATAACCGTTAACCTCTATAGTTCCCATTTTTTCTGTATTTCCAACATTAACTATTATAGTCTGCCCAATAGCAAGAGGTCTATCAAGAGATATGCCGTTAAGCTCTGCGATTTTTACATAATTAACGCCGTACATTTTGGCAATTGTATATAAGCTTTCGCCTTTTTTTACAATATGAATAACCATTTTTTCACGACCTTTATTTTTATTATCAGTCTATGCAAAAATGGTTTATTCATTGCTTAATTATATTAACTTAAACTGCTTAACAATAAAACGTGCTATTAAAGAGGCAACAACAGCCATATCTTCTGTTGGCAAATAGTTTTTAGCACTTTCAGAAAAAAGTATGTTAGCAGAACCTTCTATTTCAGAATCCGCAAGCCAAATTTGCACAGTTATTGGAAAATTTGGTGCGAAGTTAAAAACAGCTTGAACGTCAGCACTGCTTTTTTCAATTTTACCTCCAAGCATTTCGCATATTTTAACAGTATCGCTTTGTGGCTTTCTGCTAACTATGGCTGAAAGCATATTTACTGAGCGGTTTTTGAAAGGTGTTTCGTATGCATTGCCGCCGGGCATTTGCCTGAAATGGGCTAATTTTTCCGAAACTGGCGAACCGTTTGCATTGGCAAGGTAATGAAGCGCAGAAATCCGCCATTCAAGAAGAGGGAGTTCATTTGTTTCTGCAAACCTAACATCACATTCAGGTAATTTAACATTAAGCTTTTGCCCGAAGCTTTCAAACGATATAATATTAGTGCTTTCGTCATAACTAACTCCGGCAAGCTTGGCAATTTCGGCAGGCCCTTTTTTATTAACAGCATCTTTTGCAAAATTAAAAGCCGGTGTATAATTGCCCATTTCTTCTTTACCAATCATATAAGGAAACATTAAATTCATCCTTTCAAGGCTTTTGCAAATACTCCTGCGGCATTTGCGGCTTCAACCCGTTTTTGTATTTTATCTATATCAGTTGTATATAAATCAAGACTTAGCATTCTGTCAAAGTAAACAGAGCCGGAAAACGTATATTTTTTTGATAACCCTTCTTTTGTAAGCATTTGTTTGTTTACATAGGCGATAGCATCGCCGCATACTAGGCTTTCGGGTATTATGTATGGCTCAATGCCAAGGGCGTGCCTAGCGGCATTATGCCCTGCAAGAGTTCCCGTAACTATAGCCTCTGTGTGCCCAACTAGAAGCCCGGCTTTTTCTCCTGCGCAGAACAGATTATTAACTCCATCTACTTTAAGAGCATTATCTCTTGGGCACATTGCGAAATACCGCATTGAGTTCCCGATTCCACCAGAATAGGGGTCTTCAAAGCGAACATTAGTAAACCCGGGAATTTGCTTTAAAATGTCTAACGGATAATAGGAAGTCATCATTTTAGCGTGCCCGGTATCTAGTAAAACTAAATTTTCGTTAAATTCTTTAAGGGCATATTGTTGACATGCCTTTTTTAAAAGCGAGTCCGTGCCTTTTTGAAGGCTATCTGGTATGGGAACTACGCATACCCCGTCTTTATTAAGCTTATCAATAATATGGCTGGATAGAGATTCTTTTAGAAGCTTACATGAACCACTCATAGCCCCTAAAGTTCCGTCTTCTTTTTCCGCCGCAATCTCCTTAACCCCGGCTTTTGCCGCAAGGCTTATGCGTGAGCCGAAAGTTGGACAGCGATAAATACACATAGCGCAACCGTTTCCGTATTTTATGCAGTTGTTTTGAGGCCCGGCTGTGCCGGTAGTGTCTATAAAAGCTTCTCCGGGAATTTCTATAGTTTCTCCTTCACCAAAATGTTCTGCAAAAACTTTTTTAATTTCGCCGTCTATAATTTCAACATTATTTACTCTTGTCTTTAAGTGAATTTCTACCCCAATGCTTAAGAGAAAATCTCTTACAGACGGCTCAATTAAAGCAATATCGTATAAATCCGCTGTTTTATGCCCAGGAAATTCAATGTTTTTATGCCTTAAGTTATGTGAAATAAGGTCAAATATATCTCCGCCGCCCATGGCGGACATTTCCTCTGATGCTGTAAAGCGCCCGTTGTTTCTCATTATTCCGCCGACTAAGCCAGTTCCTAAAAGCATGTCGGATCTTTCGCACAAAACAACACTTAAACCAGCTTTTTTTGCCGCTGCTGCTGCGCTTACGCCTGCCCAGCCTCCGCCTGCAATAACAATGGTTTTGCTTTTTCCATTCACTTGAAACACCTTGCTTTCTTTATTACATAGTGATATAATCTATAAAAATTATAATGGAGGTAAAGTATGGAAGTAAAAGTTGTTAGTACAAAAAATGCACCGGAAGCTATCGGCCCTTATTCACAAGGTATTATTTTAGATAAAATAGTGTTCTTTTCTGGTCAAATTCCTATTGATCCCAGCACCGGAAATTTTGTAGAAGGCGGTATTGAAGAACAGACACATCAAGTATTTAAAAACATTAAAGCTCTTTTAGAATCTCAGGGGCTTACATTATCAAATGTTGTGAAAACTACAGTTTTTATGACAAACTTAGGTGATTTTGCAAAAATGAACGAAATTTATGCATCATATTTTTCAGGAAATTATCCTGCAAGATCAACTGTTCAAGTTACTGCGCTTCCTAAAGGTGCGCAAGTGGAAATTGAAGTTATAGCACATTTATAATTATTATTAAGTGGGGTTAATGCCAGTAACATCAATTTAAGGAAAGTATCCCCGTGTCTATCAGTAGGGGACTGCATCCTCGACGTCCCGAATCACTTGCATCTATAGGCTTCGGGCCGTCGGGGACGCCAGCCCCTACAAGATTATCGGAATAAGTTGATGATTTGAGGTTAATACCTCTTTTTTTTATATAAACAAAAACCCCCAAAAAAATTGGAGGGTTTTTAATATTATCTCTTGGAGAACTGTGGTGCGCGTCTTGCGCCTTTTAAGCCGTATTTCTTTCTTTCTTTCATTCTTGGGTCTCTTGTTAAAAAGCCTGCTTTTTTAAGAGCCGGGCGCAAATCTGCGTCTGCTTCCAAAAGCGCACGGGAAATGCCGTGTCTTATAGCGCCTGCCTGACCTGTAAATCCACCGCCGAAAACGTTAACTTTAACGTCGAATTTGGAAGTCATACCAGTAAGCTCGAGAGGCTGTCTAATTATTAATTTAAGTGTTTCAAGACTGAAATAGTCGTCAATATCTCTTTTATTAACAGTAATTTTTCCGTTTCCGGGAACTAAGTATACCCTTGCTACGGAAGATTTACGTCTGCCTGTTCCATAATAACTTGCTGCTGCCATTAATTAACCTCCTCCCAATCCTAGTATTTTATTTCAAGCGCTGTTGGCATTTGAGCTTCGTGTTTATGTTCTGAACCTGTGTAAATATGAAGTTTTTTGTACATTTGTCTGCCTAAGTTGTTTTTAGGAAGCATACCTCTTATAGAGTGCTTCAAAACTTCTTCCGGCTTCTTTTCCATCATATTACGAAGAGTAATTTCTTTAAGACCGGAAACATAGCCTGTATGTTTTCTGTAAATTTTTTGCTCCATTTTTTTGCCTGTAACAACGATTTTTTCCGCATTAATAACGATTACATAATCACCTGTATCAACATGAGGAGTGTAAATTGGCTTGTTTTTTCCAGTTAATATTTTAGCAATTTCGGATGATAAGCGACCAAGGGTATGCCCTGTTGCGTCTACCACATACCAATTACGGGTAACTTCCGCAGGTTTTGCGATAAAAGTAGACCTCATTAAATAAACCTCCCAAATAAAATAAATCTTCCAAATAATATTTATAATTACTACGCAACTGTCATCCGGGGCTAACGGAATAAAGTGGTAGATTAAAAACGCAATAATTATATAGCATTTTGAATTTTTTGTCAACAAAAATATAAAAACGGCATATCATACCGTTTTTATAAAACTAGGCTGGAAGGATTCGAACCTTCGGATGATGGAGTCAGAGTCCATTGCCTTACCGCTTGGCGACAGCCCATTGTATGTTGGATATATTACCACAAATATTTTTCTAATGCAAGTCCTAATTTATGAAAAAGTTCGAT
>CAZJGG010000033.1:0-33255 GCA_964545475.1 uncultured Eubacteriales bacterium
GCAAATTGTGGGAATATAATCAAAGTTCGATGAAAATTATGTTTTTTATAATTTTCGTCGAACTCACATTAATTTAACGTGAGTTCGACGAAGTCGAAAAGCCGCTTTAGCGGCTTAATTGCGAAGCAATTCTCATGTTATGAGCGACAATTTACGGCGGTTTTTGCCGCAAATTGTGGGAATATAATCAAAGTTCGATGAAAATTATGTTTTTTATAATTTTCTTCGAACTCACATTAATTTATTCTCACCTATTTATCTCTTTTAATCCTTTCATCTTTAGAATAATCCTTAATCGCACCAGTATAAGGATTGATTCTTGTTATATAATTAAAATCTTCTCCTACCATATTAATATACCAACATTCACCATATTCGGTTTTAATAGAGCTGTTAATCCAAAATCTGACAGGACCTGTAATTGTTTCTCTTTTGTACCAAAATTTTTTTGATATTTCTACTGCCTCGTCGCTGTCAATCGCCCAGTTTTCTAAATCTATTGATATTTGGTCTTCAAAAGACATTTGGCCGATCCCGGAAATTTCATGATCTTCAGTACTATAAAAAATATAATAGGTTCGCAGATCCTCTTCTTCCCCTAAAATGTATATGAACTGACCATCACCAATGTGTTTCTCGTCAACACGCATTTCAATGCGATAAAGCAACAATTTATCATTTTTCATACTAGTTTTAATATGTTCGTCTATGAGCGGAAAAAGTTGTTTGGCTGTTAGTATGTTTTCGTCTATCTTAAGGGCGTGTTGAATATTGATTAAAAAATTTCAAAACGATGTAAAAACGCCCCTAAATCCGGTCGTTTTTACATCTGAAATTTTCCCAATAAGGATTATTCAACACGCCCCTTAATAGGGTAATTTCTAGGTAAAAGCATAATTATAACCCAAAAAACTAATACTACCGTTGCAATGATGCGAACTATTCTTTTTAAAACCTTATTTTTACCCACATCTATCAATCCTTACTCTTGCTTTTTCAATTGCTCTATTTGAAAACAGCTTTTAAAAGCTTCAAATGTTTTGAAAAACTCGACTTAATTCTATCCAATTAATTATACTACTCTCCAAGTTTGTGTCAAACTATTTTAAAAATAAAAGCACAATAAAAATTGTATAGATAACAATTTTTATTGCGCTTCTATTTAAGTTTACAAAATCTATATCATTCCACTTTGAATGAGAATATTTAAAACTTTTTCGTGTATTTCTGTTGGCGAAAGCATTTCGCCGTTTTCCATACAATTTATCACTTTCGCATTTTCGTTGTTTTGGGCGTATTGCAAATATGCCGTTCTAACGTTTTGTATAAGCTCTGTATGCTTTTCGTAAACGTCTGCTTCTTTGCCCACGTATTTGCGGAAGCCTTTTTTAGATACATTTTCTTGGCTTGTTAAGTGGTCAACGTCCAATAAAATATAAATGTCTGGAGTAGGCAGCCCAAGTACTTCATGTTCAAGCCGCAAAACCCATTTTAACATTTTTTCGGGGTTTTGCGCTCGTAAGCTTTGATATATTGCATTTGAAAGAGTATACCGATTTAATATGAGATAATCAGTATTATCAAAATTAAAATTTTTAATAGTATTCCATCTGTCCATGGCGTACCATAAAGCCATGCTTTTTGAATCTACAACATCGGCACGGACATTGGATTTACCCGAAAGCATATAACCTATTTCTTTGCCGAAAAATGAATCGTATTGGGGAAAAGATGCGGCACTGCACCTTTTTTCCATAGCAGCTAACTTTTGAGTAAGCAGGTTGTATTGTGTACCTTTACCTGCACCGTCACAGCCTTCAATTGCTATAATTTTCAAAGGTTACCTCCCTAATATCAATTACTTACTAATATCTCTGTCCAAACACGGTCATATTCTTTTACCATTTCACCTAAATCTAAATGCACTTCACATTTTTCAAAAATCTCATCGCTTGGCCAGTAAACCGGGTCGGTTTTCTTTTCTTCTGGTAACATTTCATATGCCGCTTCATTAACTGTTGAATAACCGATATATTCAGTGTTTCTCAAAGCAACGTCCGGGTCACAAAGGAAATCTATAAATTCATAAGCGCCTTCAATGTTTTGCGCTCCTTTTGGAATGGCGATTGAATCATACCATGCGTTACTTCCGCTGTTTGGTACAGAATAAGCAAGGTCTGGGTTTTGCTCAATACAGTATACTGCATCTCCGGAATAAACAACTGCTAAAGCACCTTCTCCGCCAATCATTTTATCTTTTACAAGGTCCCCTACGTTTGCTTGTACAAGAGGCTTTTGTGCGATTAATGTTTCTTTCGCTTCCTCAAGTTCAGCTATATCTTTTGTGTTAAGAGAATACCCAAGTCTTTTAAGAGCAACTGAAAGGGAGTCTCTAACGCTGTCGTACATAAAAATTTGTTGTTTATATTTTTCGTTCCATAAAATGTCAAAGCTGTCTACAACGTCGTCAACCATTGTTGTGTTGTATAAAATACCTAACGTTCCCCACATGTAAGGAACAGAATATTTGCCGTCTGGGTCATATGGCAAATTGAAAAAACGGTCATGTATATTTTCAATGTTTGGGATTTTTGAATAATCAATTTCTTCAAGCATATCCTCTATAATCATTTTTTCAATCATATAGTCAGATGGTACTATAATATCGTAATTTGTTCCGCCGTTTTTAATTTTTGTGTATAAAACCTCGTTGGAGGGGAATGTATCGTAAATAACAGTAATACCTGTTTTTTCTTCAAATTCCGCTAATAGATCTTCGTCTATATAGTCCCCCCAGTTATAAACTGAAATGATCTTTTTTTCAGCCCCAGCACCGCTTTCTGCTTTACTGCACCCTGTTCCTGCAAGCATTAATACGGCAGATAAAATAATTGCTAACTTTTTTTTCAACTTTATTCCTCCTTAATAAATTTTTGTGGGTCTCCGCTTTTGTCCATTTTGTTTACTAAATATAACATTAGTAAAACACATAAAAACATAATTGTGGAAAGAGCATTAATTTTTGGGTTTATGCCTCGCCTTGCCATTGAATAAATTAATATGGATAAGTTACTTACGCCTTTACCTGTTGTAAAGAAACTTATAACAAAATCGTCTATGGAAAGTGTAAATGCAAGCAATGCCCCGGATATTATACCGGGGAAAATTTCCGGTATAATAACTCTTGTAAAGGCAAAAAAAGGCGTCGCCCCCAAATCAAGAGCGGCTTCATACAGGTTGTTATCCATACGCCTTAACCGAGGTAAAACAGAAAGTATTACATAAGGTATATTAAAGGCTATATGGGAAAGCAATAAGGTTGTAAAACCTAAGCTCCCTGCTTTTAAAATGCTGAAAAAGAAAATATATAAAATCATTAATGCAACGCCTGTAACAATGTCCGGGTTTAGTATTGGCAAATTTGTTATATTTAAAATTACCGTTTTTGAAACCTTGTTCATTGAGTCTATGCCAACAGCCGCAATTGTCCCGATTATTGTTGCAATAACGGCAGATAGCAGAGCAATAATAACAGTATAATAAAGGGCTCGCATTATGTTTGGGTCTTTAAACAGCTCTTTGTACCATTTTAACGAAAAACCTGTCCAATTGCTTCTTGACTTAGATTCGTTAAAGGACAAAACAATTAAAACTGCTATAGGAGCGTAAAGAAAAAGGAAAACAACCGTAAGATAAGTTCTTTTAAGCAAATTTATCAAAACAGCCCGCCTCCTTCGCTCTCTTGGTCAACAACGTTAAAAAACGCCATAGACACTAATATTATAACCATTAAAACAACAGAAAGCGCCGAACCGAAATGCCAGTCCCCTACACGTAAAAACTGTTGCTCTATAAGACTGCCGATAAGAAGCTCTTTGCCTCCTCCAAGCAAGTTGGGAATAACAAATGTTGTTACAGATGGCATAAACACCATTGTTACCCCGGAAAGAACCCCGGGAATGCTAAGAGGCAAAACAATACGCAAAAAAATACTTAATCTGTTTGCCCCTAAATCCTGGGCCGCTTCTAAAATGGAATTATCCATTTTTTTAAGCACTGTATAAATGGGCAGAATCATAAACGGCAAAAAGTTGTAAACCATACCTAATATAACCGCTTCCGGCGTGTATAAAAGATTAAGTTTAGGCAGCCCCATTGCCGCTATTATTGTGTTTATAAGCCCGTTTTGCTCTAAAATCGTAAGCCATGAGTATGTTCTTAATAAAAAGTTCATCCACATGGGCACTAAAAAGAAAAACAAAAGAGTGGATTTATTACCCCGTTTATTTTTTGCCATTATGTAGGCTGTAGGGTATCCAAGCAAAAAGCATATAAGCGTTGCAAAAAACGCAAGAAGCACAGAGCGCCACATTACGTTTACATAAATTGGCTCAAAAGCCCGTTTAAATTGGTTTAAGGTAAAAATTACTGTTCCGTCGTCGTTTGTTTGAGTAAATGCATAATACAAAATTAAAAACAGCGGAATAACAATGAAAATTATCGCCCAAACCACATATGGATAAGCGGCGTATTTTTTCATTCGACCACCGCCTTTTTCATAATGTGGATTAAATCCGGCTCAACCTCGATTCCCACTGTTTGCCCCACAGGCGACATTACCGTGGAGTGGACTTTCCATATTATCCCGTGGGCGTCTATAAGCATTTCGTAGTGAACCCCTTTAAACGTTACATGCTTAACAACACCTTTAATTTGTGCATCTTCTTCCAAAATAAGGTCTATATCTTCCGGTCTTATTACAACGTCTACAGGCTCGTTTAAATCAAAGCCTTTGTCAACACAGTCGAAAGTACCTCCGGCGAATTTTACTAAATAATCTTTTACCATAACCCCATCTACAATATTGCTTTCGCCTATAAAATCCGCAACAAAAGCATTTTTAGGCTCGTTATAAATGTCTTCCGGCGTGCCGATTTGCTGTAAAACGCCGTTATGCATAACTGCAATGGCATCAGACATTGTAAGAGCTTCTTCCTGGTCGTGAGTAACGTAAAC
Organism: uncultured Eubacteriales bacterium; assembly: GCA_964545475.1. Classification (GTDB taxonomy): domain Bacteria; phylum Bacillota; class Clostridia; order Lachnospirales; family JAISER01; genus CAZJGG01. The sequence continues at coordinate 5,017 of CAZJGG010000033.1, forward strand.
GAAAGTTATACCAAGCTTTTTTTGCATATTTTTAAGCTCAAGCTGCATATCCTGCCTTAACTTAAGGTCCAGTGCGCCTAAAGGCTCGTCTAAAAGCAAAACCTCTGGCTCATTAACAAGCGCCCTGGCGATAGCAATCCTTTGCTGCTGACCACCGGAAAGGCTTGTTATAGCCCTTTTTTCAAAACCTTTTAAGTTAACAAGTTTAAGTATGGACTCTATTTTTTCTTTTATTTCCTTTTCAGGAGTTTTTTTAATTCTAAGCCCGAAGGCAATGTTTTCAAAAACGTTCATATGCGGAAAAAGCGCATATTTTTGAAAAACTGTATTAACACGCCTTTTGTTAGGCGGAATATCCAAAGCACTTTTACCGTCAAAATGAATGTCCCCGGATGTTGGGCTTTCAAAGCCACCTATTATCCGAAGGGTTGTAGTTTTTCCGCATCCACTCGGGCCTAAAAGCGTTACAAATTCATTTTTTCTAATAAATAAGTTAAGGTCTTTTAAAACTGTTGTATTTCCGTAGTTTTTGCAAATGCCCTTCATTTCGATAAGACGATTGCTCAAAATAAAACCTCCCCCTTCAAATATTAAGAGTTTAAAACCTAGGTGGAGTACACACCCATAATAAAACAGCAGTGTTTTGTGAATTATTTTCAATAAAATGGGGAGCATAAGCCTTATAATAAAAGCTTTCCCCTTTTTTTGCCTTAAAATTAAGTTCCCCCAAATTTACCGTAACCGTGCCTTTTAGAACGTATCCAAAAAGCTCGCCTTCGTGGGGGTTGTATACGCTGGATTTTCCGCCCTGTTTAATTTTCATAAGGATGGGTTCCATCATGTTTTTTTGGGCATTAGGAATAAGCCAGCTTATTGTATGCCCTAAATCATTATTTTCCTGTAAAAAAACATCATCTTTATGGAAGATAACTTTGCTGTCGTTTGTTTCGTTAAAAAAGTCTTTCAAATTTGTTCCGAGACATTCTAAAATGTCTATAAGGGTTGCAATGGACGGGGAGGTTAAATCTCTTTCAAGCTGGGAAATAAAGCCCTTTGTAAGCTCTGACCGGTTTGCAAGCTCTTCTTGGGTAAGCCCGATTCCAACACGCAGCCTTCTGATTTTTTCACCAATATTCATAAACGCCCCCCCCTTTTTTTTAACTATTGTAAAACATATACTAAACTTTTTGTTTAAAAAAACTAAACATGCAAAGCTATTTAAACATAAAAATTATTCTGTGTCAAGATAATTTTTTATGTATAATAGTCTGACAAAATGTAGTAGAATCATACGACAATTCATTTTAAAATACTTATACAATGGAGAAAATTATGGCAGAACTTACAGCAGTTGCGATTGCGCCTGTTTTAATATGCGCAATATATATTTTTATTAGAGATAAATATGAAAAAGAGCCTATAAGACTTTTAATTTTAGGGGTTTTATTTGGAGCTTTAATGACTGTTCCAATAATTCACACAGAAAACTTTGTAACCCTTTATGTGCCAAACAGAGGTTTTTTTGCTGAAATATTTTTTTTAACATTTATTGTTGCAGCATTAGTTGAGGAATTTTACAAATTTATTGTTTTGTTTTTTTTGGTTTGGAGAAACCACAACTTTAATGAACGTTTTGATGGAATTGTTTATGGCGCGTTTATATCTCTTGGTTTTGCTGGGCTTGAGAATATAATGTATGTGTTTAACCCTACTTTGGGTGGTTTATCCACTGGTTTTTCAAGAGCTATATTTTCAGTTCCCGGTCATGCAATTTTTGGCATAACAATGGGTTATTATTTTTCTATGATAAAATTTGAGCCTGAGAAAAAAGCATTATACACATTTCTTTCATTTTTTGTACCTTGGTTTTTGCATGGGACATATAATTTCATATTAATGTCTGAAATCCCTTATATGATGATTGTTTTCGTCGGATTTGTTGGTTTGTTATGGATTCTTGGCTTTAGAAAAATGAAAAAGCATATTGAAAGGTCTCCATTTAAGGTTAGAGTGTAAACGATTATACTTTTTAGCTATACAGAATCGGCGCAGTAAATATTTATTGTAGAATCGGGCAAAATATTTTAAATCCATATTGAATTAATTGTGTAAAAGCGTTATAATTGGATTAGAGCGGTTTTATACGAAGATAAAACCAGGCGTTAAGACATATAGGGTATCGGAGGAATTGATGTGAGTAATGCTATAAGTTGCGGAGGTGTTGTAATCCATAAAAGTAAAGTGCTTCTGCTTTACAAAAACCAGAACGGGCGGTATTTAGGCTGGGTTATGCCAAAGGGCACAATAGAAGAAGGCGAAACATTTAAGCAGACTGCTTTAAGAGAAGTTAAAGAGGAGACAGGCGTGTCTGCTAAAATTGTTAAATTTATTGGAAAAACCCAGTACAATTTTATGAGCAGCCAAGACGTTGTAAATAAAACGGTCTATTGGTATTTAATGACGACTGATTCATTTTTTTGCCGCCCTCAAACCGAGGAATATTTTGCGGATGCAGGTTATTATAAACAGCATGAAGCATACCATATGCTTAAATTTCATGACGAAAAACAAATTATGAAAAAAGCTTATATGGAATACAACAACTTACGAAAATCAAAAGAGCTTGAAAATAATAATACAATATTATTTAAAAAGAAAAAGGAGTGTTACTATTTATGAGAAGAGTAATGGGCATTGGAAGTAATTCCACCCTTGACGACTTAAAGTACTATCTTGCCAAAGTTCGAGCAAAAGAAGAAGTTAACACAGTTACTGTTATTGTAATTTGCTGTGTGCTTGCTGCAATAACAATTGTTGCGTTAACACTTATAATTTCTAAGCTTAAATGCATGAACGATTGCGACTGCTACGACGATTATGAGGATTATGACGACGATTTTTATTTTGAAGAAGATGACGAGGACGACCAATGCTGTTGCGGCAAAAATATTGCCACAGACAGCGATTTTGAAGCATAATTTTTTCGTATAAAAAATACACTGCCGGATATTCCCCAGTGTATTTTTTTGTTTTTTTATTTAAAGTTTAAATAAACTTTGCCGCTTGTAACCTTAACGCTAAGATTATTTCTGGCATTTTCAAAAGAAGTGGAACTGTTTGCTTTTTCATTGTTAACATATAAATTTCCGCTTGTTATTGAAACATCTCTGTTATATTCAGATTCTTTACGATCAGTGCTTAAAGTAACTTTACCAGATATTACAGTTACTTTGCTTTTGCCGTCCAAGTTACCTTTAATATCCACATTTCCGCTTGTAACAGTTAATTTAAGATTATTTGAATTAAATTCATCTGCTGTAACATTGCCGGAAGCTGTAACAATCTCTGCATCGTCAACAAAAATGTTATCCATCTCAACTTTTCCGCTGGCTAAAGCAATATTTAAATCTCCAAATCTGCCGCCGTCAATATTTGCTCTTCCTGAGGCAAGTTTTAAATCAAAATCGCTGCTTATTAATTCTTCCGCAATAATACTACCGCTTCCTGTGTTTATAACAATACTATCAAATTCAGCATTTTTAGGATAGTAAATTTTAATACTATCTTTTGTTGAAAAATCTGTATTAAAATTAAAAATTTTTATTCCGTTTTTAAAACTTTCATTTATTTTTAGTTTACCGTTTTGAATTGAATGAGTTAATGCGCTATTGTCTTCAAAATCTATTTCGTAACCATATCTGTCCGAAGGAATAAATTCAACATCAGCCATTCCCACCTGAATTTCAATTGAAGAAAAATCTTTGTTTACATTTTCCGAAACCGGGCTGTCAAAACCGAAAGAAAACCCCGCCTTTCCTAAATATAATGATGTATGCCCTCCCATTGAATTGCCAAAAATCATAAAAGCTACGCCGATAGCTCCAATAATTAATATTGTTTTAGTTACTCCTGTCATTTGCTTCTGACCTCCTGATTAAAAATTTGCCTAAATTTCTTTGCAGAAAAGCTGTAAACACCCTTGCTAAACTTAATATCCCTTTACAAATAAAGTAACCGACTGACATTATAACTAAGCCTGCTCCAATATAGTACATTCCCGTTCCAAAGCTTGTAAATATCGCCCAAAACCCAGCAACTATTGCGGCTACAGCACTAATTATTATTGCCAGCCCAGCAATCCCTAAAGATAACAAAACTATAAAAAATACAAATATTAAAACTATAATTGTTATGCCAATAGGCAACGCAATGGGAGATGCAAGTATTGCCAAAATCACTATAAGCAAAGTGTTTGCCCTTTTTGGCTTATCAGCTTTTGAATCGTTTACTGCAAATTCTCCGATAATTTTTGATGCAACAGCATTGGGCGAAACAAGTTCTTCTATAACTTTGTGCTCGTTTTGAACACCTGCTTCATTAAAATATTCTTCATAAAAATTTAATGCATTATTAATTTCAGTTTGTGGAAGCCCCTTTAATCGCCCCCTAAGCTCTGATAAAAACTCAGTTTTGTTCAATTCCTTTCCCTCCGTTTAATAAAAAGTCTATATTCTTTTTATAGTTCTCCCACTCCAGAATATAGTCATTTAGAGTAGCTTTGCCTTGTGGGGTAATTTTGTAATACCGTCTGTTTCTGCCGTCGAAAGGCTCGTCGTAGGCTTCCAGCAAATTTTCTTTTAACAGCCTGCGCAGAACAGGATAAAGCGTTGATTCCGAAACATTAATTGTCACCTGAATTTTTTGAGTAAGATCGTAACCGTATGTTGAAATAACGGATAGAGCACCTAAAACACAAGCATCCAGCAATGCCCCGGAAATTCCGATTTTCATTGGCTAATGCCTCCTTTATTTGATAAACAATATTATACGCCATATAATATTGTTTTGTCAATAGTTTTTTTAGCTGTTGACAACATTTTATCATTATGTTACCTTTTAAATATATATAAAACACCGTGGGGGAGGGATGTTTATGCTTACAACAATGTTTTATTACGGATATTACAAACCTTATTTAGTTAAAGATGTCGACGGGGATTTAAGTAGTGTTAAAAGTAAAATAATTGTCAGTAACAAATCTGACATAATTAATAATAGGGATGCTACGTTTCTATTAAATAAATCGTTAAAAAATGAAGTTGTAAAATACGCAAAAGATGTTTCGGTAAGTGTAACATCCATAAAAGAAGCATCAAAAAACGTAATGAAATCAATAGACGACTACAGCAAATCCAGTATTTTTAGCAGAGAATCCGCTTTAAATCAGCTTGATTATGAATTAGAAACTTTTGCCAATAATTTTAACATGGCTTGTGATACATTTAAAAATCAGAATCACAGCCAAAACCTTACAATATTTTACGAAAAATTATCAAGCCAAATTACAGAAAATAGTAAGAGGCTTAAAAACCTTGGTTTAGTAATAGACGAATCTGGGCATCTAATCTTAGACAAAAGCCGGCAGAATTTAAAAGTTGATTTAGATAAGGAATTATTTGATACTATTTACAATAACTCATTAGAAATATTGACCGAGCCTTTAGCTGAGCATATGAGCTTTAAAGGGCTGGGTTACTATTACAATTATAAATACGGAACAATGGTTTCGGATACGTTTAAAATAATAGAATCGGGAATGCTATTGGATAAGGCTGTATAAAGGGAGAGTTGCAGTTGGAATACTTAATGGACTTTATTGAAAAAAATGATTTTATCGGGCTTAAGCGAGAACTTTCTCAAAAAAACGAGGTAGACATAGCGGAATTTATTGAACAGCTTGACAGCGATAAAATGGTGTTGATTTTCAGATTGCTGCCAAAGGACATTTGTGCGGAGGTTTTTTCATACCTTTCCCTCGAACAGCAAGAACACGTCATTATGTCCATTTCAGACTACGAAGTTTCACAGCTTGTTACAGAGCTTTTCATAGACGACGCAGTAGACCTTTTGGAGGAAGTTCCTGCAGGGGTTGTAAAAAAAGTTTTAAGAAACTTAAACGAAGATACCAGAAATATAATAAACCAATATTTAAAGTATTTGCCTTTTACAGCCGGAAGCATAATGACAGCGGAGTTTGTTGAATTTCATATGAACACCACTGTTAAAGACGCAATATCTATAATAAGAAAAACCGCACTCGACAAAGAAACGGTCTACACATGTTATATAATTAACGAATACAGAAAGCTTGAGGGCATTGTTCCACTTAAAACACTTCTGCTCTTCGACGACAATACTCTAGTCCAAGACATTATGACCAAAAACATAATTTCTGTAAGCACCAATGACGACCAAGAGTACGTTGCCGGGCTCATTCGCAAATATGGCTTTATGTCCATTCCTGTTGTAGACAGCGAAAACAGACTTGTGGGCATTGTTACCGTAGATGACGCTATGGACATCATAGTTGAAGAAAACACAGAAGACTTTGAAAAAATGGCGGCTATTTTGCCCTCTGAAAAAGAATATTTAAAAACAGGCATTTGGGAGCTTGCTAAAAACCGTATTATATGGCTTCTTCTCCTTATGCTCTCAGCAACGTTTACCAGCCTTATTATGAGCCATTACGAAAATGTTTTATCTACCATGTTAGTATTAACCTATTTTGTCCCAATGCTTACTGACACCGGGGGTAATGCCGGTTCTCAATCCGCAACCCTTGTTATCCGTGGTCTTGCCCTTGGGGAAATAAGACCAAGAGATTTTGCTAAAGTCATATGGAAAGAATTTAGAGTTAGTTTAATAGTGGGCGTAATTCTTTCATTGGTCAACTTTGCTAGGCTTATATTTATTAACAGAACAACAATTCCTATAGCATTTGTTGTTTGCACAAGCGTTTTTGCAACGGTTATTTCGGCGAAAGTAATCGGTGGTATACTTCCCATTGTTGCAAGCAAGCTTCGGCTTGACCCTGCAATTATGGCAAGCCCTTTAATTACAACAATTGTGGATACCCTTGCTATAATAATTTATTTTGCAATGGCTTCGTATGTTTTGCATATTGCATAAAAAAACAGCTTCAATTTTAGAAGTTTCTAAAATTGAAGCTGTTTTTTTATCATACTCTGATGGAGTTTAATATTCCTTCAATGCCGTCTCCGTCAACAGAATCGCATACAAAAATTTCTTTTGCACCAACGTCTAGTAGATGTTCTACAGAATGCGCCACATCGGCATCTCTAGCATTGCATTTTGTAACAATCCCAATTACCCTTTTGTTAAACATATTTCCAAACCCAGTTGTAAAGAAACAGTCTGGGTCGGTAGAGTCCTGAACCAAAGCTACAATGCTTGCATCATAAGATAAAGAAATTAGGGCGTTGTACCTTATTCTGTTTTGAACAAATTCCCCGGGAGTGTCTATAAAATTGCTGTAATATTCAACGGTTTGGGTTTTTCTATAATTTATTTTATCACTTTTTAAAGCTTGAATTAAAGTGGTTTTTCCTGCGCCTGATTTGCCAAGCAGTATCATTTTATACATATCCATACGCCTACGACTTGGTAATTTCACATACGTCAAATTTAAGCACGTTTTTAAGCATTGTCATAGCGTTATTAACGGCAGACTGAACCGACGATATTTCGCCAACAATAATAACCGCCCCGGAGAAACGGTCTATAAAACCCAGCTGAACATTTGCAGATTTTAAGCAAACATCGCTTGCTATAATTGCCGCTTCCGACGGAGTTATTGTAAGTATCCCTATTGCTTCTTTGTATTCTTCGTTTAAGCCAAGCTTTTTGTAAAGGGTGGGGTTTGGCTTTGCAATAATATGGGCTAAGTTCAACTGCTTACCCGGAACATATTCTTGAATAATTCTATCTTTTTGCTCTTTTTCAAACATTAAAAATCACCGCCTGTATTTTTAATAAGCTTTTCTATATATAGAAATTATATCTTCCAAAGTTACATCTACAGGGTTTGTTTGAGTGCATGTGTCCTCTATGGCTAGTTTGGCTAATTCCAAAAACCCATGGTTTTCAACGTTAAGAACGGAAAGCCTTTTAGGAACTCCAAGGGTTTGACACATTTTTTTTATATACTCAACAGTCTCAAGCATACACCTGTAAGGAGGAAACCAATTTGAACCTTTTATATTTAAAGCCTTAGCAATTTTTTGAAAGTTCAAATGAGTTGATTTGTTTTGCCCGTTAAATTCCAAAACATAAGGCAAAAGCAAGGCGTTGCACATACCATGGGGCAAGTTATATTTTCCGCCAAGGGCATGAGCCATTGAATGGACAATGCCAAGACCTGCATTTGAAAACGCAACTCCTGCCACAGAAGCGGCGTAAGCCATCATTGTCCTTGCTTCCATGTCGTTTCCGTCTTTATATGCTCTAGGCAAAAATTCGGAAATAGTTGTAATTGCCCACAAGCCGTCTTTATCTGAAAGAGGATTGGCTTTTTTGGAAAAAACAGCCTCAATTGCATGAGTTAAAGCATCAAGCCCGGTAAAAGCCGTTAAAGACGGCGGCATGGAAACCATTAATTCCGGGTCATTTATAGCGATAGACACCATACAATTTGTATCTGTCATAACCATTTTGGAATGAGTTTTTGTATCGGTAATAACGTAAAAAGACGTCATTTCTGAGCCTGTCCCTGCTGTTGTATTTACAACAGCTATTGGCACAGTACGGTATTTTGATTTAGAAACACCCTCGTAATCTCTTACGTCTCCGCCGTTTGCCAAAATTATACCTACCGCCTTGGCAGTATCAATCTGAGAGCCGCCCCCCACGGAAATAAGGCAGTCTGCACTAAAATCTCTGGCGCTTTTTAAGGCCTCGTTAACAATATCAACTGTAGGGTTTGGTAAAACCCCTTTATAAACCCCGGCTTCTACACCATTATTTATTAGTATTCCTTTAATTCTGTCAATAAGCCCAGATGAGTACATAAATTCATCAGTAATTATTAAAGCTCTTTTCAAATTTCTTGCTGAAATAACATCCCCAATATTTTCAACTGCGCCCTCTCCGTAAAAACTGGTGCGTACACTTATCATTTTAAAGCTGTCCATTGTTTTACCTCCGCAATTGAATATTTGTAGTTAGATTAATCAGTAATTAGTATAAACGGATAAAGCCTTATAGTAGCTTTATCCGTTTCAAAATTTTATAGTGTTTCCAAAAGCTCTTTTGCCGGGGATGTAATTACTGCGCTGCTTGTAATATCTCCCGTTTCCTTTAATTGGTTAAGACATGCGTTAACAGCGGATTTTACGGCGGAAATTTCACCCGAAAGAATTAAAAATCCTTTGCCGCCGAGTCCCCTTGCAATCCTAATTTCAATTAATTTAACATTAGAAGCCTTTGCTGCAATATCCCCTGCCATAACAATGGTCATTGCAGATATTGTTTCAATACAACCAATTGCCCCGGGGCTAACATCAACAGATGTTGTGCCGCAAATAGCACTGGGGATTGAATCGTGAACATTGTTAATAATATGGTGCCCAATCAAGAAAAAACCTGCTGTTTTAATACCGGCTTCTACGGAGCTTTTAACAGCCCCAACATTGCCGGAAACAATAATAATGTATTTTCCTGGGCATATAGGCGAAGCCAAAAGTAGCTTAACATCAGCCGCTTTAAGCATTTCGTCCGCCGTTTCCAAGCCAATGGGTATGCTTTTTAATTCTAACAATCCAATGGAATTACCCAATTTTTAAGCACCTCTTTCTTCCATAAAGTGCGGTACTTACCCTAAGAAACCATTGCCGGAAAGCAAGTTGATAATAAAAGTAAGCGTGAAAATTGTAAAAGCAGGTGGGTCAATATGGGTATTGCAATTTGAATTAAATGTAGTAGCCGCAAAGTCTCCTATTAAAGCCGCTACTGCGCCAAAAATAACACCAATTACCGCACCTGTTGTTGCGCCGTATAAACCACCGAAAGTTACTGCCGCTAGAGATGATATAAGCATAATATGATGTGTTCCCGGAACGGCAAAGCCGGTTTGAGTAAAAATAAGTGTGGTCGCCGCAATACCAAAGCAAACAAGAGGATAACCGTTTAAAACATAATCCGGTGCGCCGCTGTTTGCAAGAGAAGCGTAAATAAAGCTTGTTGCCACACCAATACCAGCACCTAAAAATACCTGATAAGCAAGTGACGTACCCTTGGAAAAATAAGCTCGTTTATTCTTTTCGTTAGTAACACTGCAAATGCCGCCTGTGCCGAAAGCTAATCTAACGATTATTGCGGAGCAAATTACTGTAATACCGGGGATATCCGTATGTAATTTTAAAACTGTTCCTGCAACAAATGCAATTAAGTAACCGATAACACCGAAAATGCCACCTACGGCAATGACACCTATGTCGCCTGTTTGGTTTAAAGCCACAATTATATTACTACCGGAATCAATTTTTTTGTTTTTACCTGCATATGCCGCCGCCGCAACACCACCTGCAAAAGCAATGTGTGGGCCTAGGAAAGAACCAAAGGCAATTGTTCCAATAGATATGTCTGCCGCTCCCGTCATCATAGCAATACTACCAACAACTGCAACAACACCTGTCATAATAAACGCAGGCAAAGCACCTAAATAAGCGCCGATTACACCGCCGCCAAAAGCGCCGATTAAAGCTAAAATATCCATAACATATCCCTCACTTTATTAATTAATTTTAAAATTGCTATTGTTATTTGCTTTCAATAACAATATAATTTTTATTAACCTCTTTTACAACCCCATTTATGCTTGCGTGTACTTTTGCCCCAAGCTGTCCATTTTTTATTTCTCCAATTAAGTCACCGGAGTTCACAGTGTCCCCTTTATTAACTATGGGCTCACAAGGTGTGCCTGTATGTTGTTTAAGGGGGATTGACACTTTCTTGAAATCCGTAATATTTCCGTCGTATGGTGCAGGGGCATCATAAGCACTTAACCCAAGGCGGGTGATAAGCTTTGTTACCGGGAATTTTTTATATTCCCTAAAAACGTCCGCTTCCTTTGGTTTTTGGTTTAAAGTGTTTTTAATGCCGTTTGCAGACATTTCAGACTTTAGCATATTATTAACTTTCCAAGGCTGTAACCCCATTACGCAAGCATATTCACATAACCGGCAGGAACAGCACAAAAATGCATTTTCCGGCGTTGTGGTGCTGTCGCAAAAGCCTCCGTAACTAGCCAAACGTATAAGCTTATGAGGTTCAATCCTATGCCCCAAAAGCTTGCGTGGGCAAACCTCGGTGCAAAGGCTGCAGTGCATACAGGCAGTTTTTGCCTCCCGTATAACGCTTGATAAACTTTTTGTATGGCTTTTTAAAAGGGCATGATCTTCCGGCAAAACAATAAGCCCTTTAACAGTTTTAGTAATGGGTTCGTCTAAAGAAATAACTTTGCCCATCATTGGACCGCCGTTTATAACCATAAATTTATCAATTAAAGCGCCGCCGGCTAAGTCAATAGCTTCCGAAACAGTAATACCTATAGGCACTTTTACAGTCTTTTTGTTTTTTACTTCCCCAGTTACCGTAACATATGTATGGGTTACAGGAGAATTTTTAAAATATGCATTGTAAATATTAAGAACTGTTTCAACATTTAAAACAATTGCGGAAACACTTATGGGAATAGAGCCTTCAGGAACAATTTCCCCTGTCGTCTCATAAACCATAACTTGCTCGTCCCCTGCCGGATAAAAATTATCCATAAGATTAAGCTTAATTTTTGGGTAGCTTGAAATACGGGCGTTAAAAGCATCAATTGCATCATGGTATTTCTTTTTAAGAGCAATAATGCCTTCTTCTGCTTCCGCATGTTCAAGCACTAAATTAAGTGTTTGCAAAATCTCATCTGGATACATTGCCATAAGCTGTTGGTCAACTCTAAGCAGCGGTTCGCATTCCGCCCCGTTAATTATAACCCGTTTGGCTTTGGAGCTTAATTTTACATGGGTTGGAAATCCGGCGCCCCCGGCACCAACGATACCGGCGTTTTGAATTAACTCCTCTATTTTCTCCATTATAACACCTCATCTTTGATGTTACATGTTACGTATGCCATTATCTTATAGACATTGGACCGGCTAAAACACACCGTCTTTTCCGTGCGAAGGATTTTGCAGAAGTTAAACCCTCGCCTGTTGGCCCAGCTATTGTAAAAGTTGTATACCCTTCGCCACCAACACCGATTCCGGCATAAGAAGGAGCATTTTTAACAAAAATAGTAACTTGCATAAGGCGACCCATTTTTGTTAACTTATCAATATTTTTAGAATGCATAATGGCTGTATGCCTGTTGCCGTGTTCAACTTCTATAGCAATGTCTATGGCTTCATCAACATCTTTCGCCCGTACAATGGGAAGTATTGGCATCATAAGCTCTTCCTGAACAAAAGCATGTTCTTTAGAAGCTTCCATAATAATTACTTTTATGCCGGAATCAACACAAATGCCTAATTTTTCTAAAATATACTGTGCGCTTTTGCCTACAAATTCCGTTTTTGGTGTTCCTTTGTCCGTAAGCACAAGCTGTTTAAGCTTTTCTATTAATCCCAGATCCTTAATTTCATAAGCCCCGAACTTTTTCATGTTAAAAATGAGATAATCTGCGATATTTTCAACAGCAATAACCTCTTTTTCTGCTATACAAGGCAAATTGTTATCGAAAGAACAGCCTAATATAATATCATTTGCCGCTTTTTCAATATCCGCTGTTTCATCTACAACAACAGGTGGGTTGCCTGCGCCTGCGCCAATTGCCTTTTTGCCGCTGGAAAGCACTGTTTTAACAATGGCAGGCCCTCCTGTTGCAACAAGCATCCTAACTTTCGGGTGGTTAATCATTATATTAGTATTTTCTATAGATGGTTCTGAAACTGTAACAATAAGGTTTTTAGGTGCTCCAACCTCTTCCAAAGCTTTATTTATTATTTTTATTGTAAAAATAGAAATATTTTTAGCTCTTGGGTGAGGGCTGAAAACAACGGAGTTTCCTGCCGCAAGCATACCTATTGAATTACATACAATTGTTTCCGTTGGGTTAGTTGTAGGCGTAATAGAGCCAATAACCCCAAAGGGGGAATATTCAACTATAGTCAGCCCGTCGTCCCCTGTCATAGCATCTGTTGTTAAATCCTCTATGCCTGGGGTTTTTGTGGCAGCTAATGTGTTCTTTTGCAATTTATGTTCATAATTGCCCATTCCCGTTTCTTCTGTGGCAACTCTAGATATGTATTCAAGATTTTGTTTATTTAATATAACTTCTCTTATTGTTTTAACAAATAATGCTCGTTGAGCCATTGAAAATTCCATGTACTGCCTTTGAGCAATATATGCCGCTTCAATTGCGTCATTCATGTTGGAAAATATTCCGTAGCCGTATTCCTCCGTTGCATCCCCGGAAGCCCGACCTTCTATATCATATATAACTTTTTTTACTATTTTTTCCACTAAATTTGCATCAATGGTATTCAAGTCTGCGTCAACCTCCTAGCATTAGAAATGTTCCAATGCAGATTTTGCAATAGCCATATCTTCTTCTACAGAACCTCCGCTAACACCAACAGCGCCAATAACAACTCCGTTTGATACAACTGGGAAACCGCCGCCGAAAACTACGACTTTGCCGCTGTTTGTGTTTTGTATGCCGTAAAGAGAAGCACCGGGCACTGAAAGCCCTGCCAGTTCATGGGTAGGCATTTTAAAGGCGTTTGCAGTATACGCCTTGTTTATTGAAATGTCTATACTGCCTAAAATGGCGTTGTCCATGCGGTGTAAAAGCAATAAATTTGAGCCGCTGTCTACAACGGAAAAAATTATAGGAACGTTTAGTTCCTTTGCTTTTTCTTCGGCATATCTAGCCATTTCTCGTGCCGTTTCAAGAGTTATTTCATTTCTATTATATAGTGATTTTAGTTTTTCAGCAACTATTTTTGTAACTTTTTCCCTAATTTCATTTTTTTCCAAATTAGTTTCCTCATATCTTGCCAGGGCATAAATCGTGTCGGAAACCCTGTTGGTATATTTTAAAAGCACAGTGCTTAAGCCTTCGCTTTCATATAAATTAACCATACATCTTTCAGCCCGGCGGATAAACGTTCTTGCAACATGCAGGGCGGACGACACCTGATTTTTTCCTGGAACAACAAATTCAGTTTGCGGCCCGTTAACTTTTTCGCATGTATTAATAATATTTTCAAGTGCAGAAATATCCTCATCACTAATGCGGTGGCTTAACTTTTGCGCTCCGTCTTCGTCGCTGGCAATTTCTGCCCCAAGGATAAAAAGCTTTTTTTGTATAGAATTAATACTTTCTTTTACAAATTCGTCCGTAGATAGAGAATAAGCCATTCCTAGCATTGAGTTAGCCTCATCAATTGTGCCGTAACATTCAACACGGGCACTATTTTTGCTAACTCTTGCGCCGCCGAACAAGCCTGTTTTTCCGCTGTCCCCAGTTTTTGTGTATAAATATGCCAAACCGACACCCCCTAAGCATTAACTTCAACACTGTCAACAATTCCGACAATAGTTGCATCAACCGGTGTGCCCTCGCCATTGCCTAAAGCGTACCTTGCGGAACTTCCTTTGGAAACTATAACAATTTCCGAAACTCCAGCCCCAACAGTGTCTACGGCAATTTCAGTTTGATTAGGCATAGGTTCTAATTTTTCTGTTAACTTTTGAACAAGAAGAAGCTTGAAACCAACCAATTTTTCATCTTTACTGGTGGAAACAACCGTTCCGATAACTTTGCCCAAATACATTTAATCACCTGCTTTTGCTGTATCTTCTCTAAAAACGGAAAAGAAAACAGCGATGTTGTTATTCCCTTACAAAAGTAATGCCGTATGCTCTTGCTGTGTCTGCCGCAAGCTGGGTTATAAGGGCACTTCTAGAAATTTTTATTGTTTTAGAGTCTTTATTGCTTAAAACATCATTACGCCCAATAACTTTGCTTTTAACAACCGCTTCATTAGTGGCTTTTTGTGAAGAGCTCTTTTTAAAATTAAATGTCGCCGCTTTTGAAACTTTTTGATAAAGGTTTTCTATAACTGTTATTTTTGCACCGTAATCCCGCATTGCTTCAATGTTTTGCCGTAAAACTTCTTTATGCTTTGGGGTAAATGTATAACCCAACTGAACCCTTACTGGGTTATCCGGGCAACACCCATCAATTGCAATTATAACGTTTTTACCCTTCATTATAGAGTTAGAAACAACTCTTGTTACTAGAGTATCGCAAATGTTATTGGCAATTTTTGAAGCGGAATTAATAGATAAAGACGGCACAACTACAGTGTTAAACCTATTAATAAAAGCTTCCGGCGCAACATCAAGGTTTCCTTCATAAAGCTCTTTGGGTTTTAAGCTTTCTTTAATTTTATTTATATTATGTAATTTACATGCTTCTTCTGACAGAATTACAGAAAAGCGAAACCCATCTTCATAAAGCTTGGAAAACTCCTGTAAAGCTTCATCAAAGCCTATTTTAGAAGCAGTAAACACAACTAAAATGTGTTTGTTAAGCTCAATTATCTTTTCCCAAACTTTTTCAACAATTAAGCTAATTTCTATATCGCTTAAATTTTCTATATCCACTTTATCACCTCTATTTAGTAACCACAGAATAAGTCCGATACGAAATTCTGCCGGCAAAATTCACTGTCATTTCTGCACAAAAAATCCCTTATTTGCCTCTAGCAAACGGCGGATTTTTTGTGCAGAAAGCACAGCAAATTTTGCTCACCAGAATTTGCATCTTACTTAATCAGTGCTAACTTTACAATTCATAGCAATTCCAAGAGGTGTAACCAGCAATGGTTCTGCCGGTTTAATTGTTGGAATTTTTAAATATTTCTCAAAGACGTTTTCAAAATCAGTAAAGCAAGCAGCACCGCCAACAACATAAATAACGTCTACGCCTTTTCCGTCTACATACCTTTTTATTATTGATGCCATTTTTTCAACAACCGGTCTAATAATAGGGAAAACTTCCCTTTCTCTTTCCGTATCTCTTTTTAAAAGCTCTCCTTCTTCAAAAGTAAGCCTTTTAGCACCGGAAAGAACAAGGGTCATGTGTGTTCCCCCTGTCGGCTCGTCGTTTGTGTAAACAACCTCTCCGTTTTTTAGTATGCTTATCCCCGTTGTTCCGCCGCCAACGTCTACAACCGCTCCGTCTGTAATCCCCAAGACAGTTGCCGCCGCCGTTGGTTCATCAACAATATTGGTAACTTCAAAACCGCACGCTTCCACAACGTTGGCAATAACTTTAATATTACCCTCAATAATTTGAGGGGGAATAGCAGTTGCCGCTTTATCTAATGTAACCCCTAACATATCCTCTAATTGCTTTTTCAGAGATGATACTATTTGAGTTGCGCCAATATAATCCACAACAATGCCATCTTTAACAACTGATGAATAATGTGTTGCTCCGGCAATGGGTCGGTTGTTTTCGTCTACAACGGAAACAACTATATTAGCCGTTCCTAAGTCTACCCCGGCTTTTAGTTTTGTATTAAAGGGATTTGCTCTTTTTTCATAAACTAAAGCGGCGAACTCCTTTAATATTTCATTACCGATTGATAAATCTTTTACCATAGTTCACCTCTAAAAAACTTTTTGCAAGCTTCCCAAAACATATGGGAAGCTTGCATTTTTAGTCTATCAAAATTGTTGCAAAGTCGTTGTTGGATGAGCCCGTTGCGTTAGCTTCATCAGTGTCTATATGCATTTCCAGCGAAAATTGGTCGGAAACCCGTATTAAAACATTGTTTAAAACTGACCGCCTTAATGACGAACCAATTTCAACGCTTACAATTTGTTTATCGCAAAGACCCATTAATTGAGCCGTTTCCGGAGGCATGTGTATATGCCTTAAAGCGGCGATAACGCCTTTATCTTTTTTAACACTGCCATTAGGTCCAATTATTTCAATGCCGGGAGTTCCGTTTAATTCACCAGATTCCTTAACAGGTGCATTAACCCCCAGTTTAAAGCCATCAGTTAAAGATATTTCAACCTGAGTTTCTTTTCTTAACGGTCCTAATATTCGCACCTTTTCAATTTGACCTTTAGCACCTTTAATTGTAACCGTTTCTTCGGCGGCATACTGCCCATATTGTTTTAAATCCTTCATTTTGGTTAATTCATAACCTTTTCCGAATAAAACATCGGCATCAAACCTGTCAATGTGAACATGCCTGTTAGAAACACCAATAGGTGCTAAAACCTTTTTGCGCATAATAGACTGAATAACCATTTTGGTTATGGCTTCAACGGTTTTTTCATCAATATTCATAGTGCACCTCTAGTGCTTATATTGAATTTGGAATAATTTTTTCAACATCCGTATGAGGTCTTGGAATAACGTGTTGAGAAACAACTTCCCCAACTTTCATTGCTGCGCAAGCGCCTGCATCAACAGCAGCTTTAACTGCGCCAACGTCTCCTCTAACCATAACAGTTACTAAGCCAGAGCCGATTTTTTCATATCCGATAAGTTTAACGTTAGCGGATTTAGTCATAGCGTCTGCCGCTTCAATTGCGCCAACCAAACCTTTAGTTTCAATTAATCCCAATGCTTCGTTCATTTATAATTCCTCCTAAAATCAATTAATTACTGTTTTTGTCTGCCTCTGCCAGAATTTCTCGGTTTAACCTCTTTCGGTGTTTCCGGCTCGTTTTCAGCCGATGAAGCGGCGCTTTCATTTGTGCCGCCGTCCTCCTTTTGGAGCTCGGCTTCCTCTGTAACTGCCGTTTCTTCTGAAATAGCAGGCTCATTTTCAGGTATTACTTCCGGTTCAGATTCCTTTTCCGGCTCTGTTTCCGGTTTTGCTTCCAGTACTATTTCTTGTTCCGGTTCAGGTTCTTTTTCCGGCTCTGCTTCCGGTATTATTTCTTGTTCCTTTGCAGATCCCTGGTTTTGTATATCAACGCTTTCCAAAGGTTCTTGAAGCTTATATCCGACTGTATCTTTATTTCTAACTAAACAATCAAGCCCACAAGCAGGTCTGGGGATAACAACAGCACTTACGACATCACCTTTTTGCTTAACAGCCATTTCCGCCGCTGATATAGCGGCTTTAACTGCCCCGACGTCGCCCTCTATTTTAATAACTGTCATTCCCCCGCCTTTTGAAAGCTCGTAGCCAACAAGCTCAACATTAGCAGATTTAACAGCAACGTCAGCGGCAATTATGCCAGCTGCCAAACCTACAACCTCAATTAGTCCAAGGCTCTTTTGCGCCACCTTTTCACCCCCTTGTCGCTAATGGCTAAGTACTATGCTTTTAAACGGCATTTTTTTAACAAGCCGTGCGGCGTTTGCACCCAAAGAGCGCATATCGCTTTCGTTTGAATAAATAGGTATTGTAAACAAAGGACTATCTTTTTTTAACTTCTCATAGTGAAGGACCGCTTCCTTTTCGGAAATACCCACTCCAACCCCAAGCCTAGACGCTCCGCTTGCTTCAAATGCCAGTTCTACTGCATTATTATTTTTAATATAAAGCATTTCGTAAGGAATACCCTCTTCTTCAATGCCTAATAAAATTTGATTTACCCTTATATCTTTTAATAAGGTTTCGTTTATATAAACTTTTACTGATGGTTTATCGCTTTGCAAAAATATCACCTGCTTTTATCCGCCATTGACAACACAAGCCCTGTGGCAACGGCATTTCTTGGTCCTTCCGTTCCACGTATGTTACCTCTTCCGGCAACAACTCGGTATTGGGAAAGCGCATCTGTCACAAGCTGAGGAATTTCAAAATCCAACGCCGAACCTCCGACTAGAACAACAAATTCTATGTCTCGAACGTTATTTGTAGGGCTAACTTTTGTAAGCGCCCTTACGGCGTTAGTAACAAAAACCTTTTCCTTGGCGGATTTTCTAATAAGCTTTATTTTTTCTATTGAGTAATCTCCTTCAAGAGGAACCATATAGTCCTCTTTAAGAATAACAATTTTAGCAAAAACATTAGCGTCTAAAGGTTCTGCAAAAAACTGTGCGCTGCCGTTTTCATGCCTTATATGGAACAGGCTTTCAACTTTTGCAAGGGGATATTTTTTAATATCCTCCGCCAATTCAAAGCTTTCAAGCCCCATTTCGGATTTTATAAGAAGCGTAACCATATTCCCTGCCCCGGCAAGATGAACGGAAGTTATTTTGCCGTCTCTGGTTATAACAGATGCATCTGTAGACCCTGCGCCCATATCAAGGATTGCTAAAGGTTTGTTAGTTCCGGGAGTTGTTAAAGCGCCTAATATTGCATTATCCGCCTCAACACCTCCAACCTCAACATTTATATTTATTTTTTGTGATATTTCTCCGGCAATTTTCTCCATTTGCAGCCTATCAGCCTTAACCATTGCGGCTATGCCAACAGCGTTTTCCTGAGAAAATTCATTTGCCAAACCGCCGGTTACTTTTTGGGGTGTAAACGTATCAACCGCCAGTAAATCTTGAATTTTAATATTTTTAGGGTGTTCGCCTGTAAGGTTAGACATAACCTGACGGACTTTTTCAAGCATACCGCCCGCATTTGTTCCGGGTTCTCCTACAACGTCCTCAACAGATGTTACGGAATTTACCCCATCCATAATTTTATCAGAACCGTCGTCAACGTTAACCCGGACTGTTTTTTTAGGGCCTTGTATTTCTATAATTCCCGCAGGGATTTTCCTCTCTTTTATGTCTCCCTCTGGAGTTTTTATTACAACAGCCGAGCGGTTGCCGATTAACGCCCTTGCAATAGGTACAACCTGTTTAGTCTCCTCAGAGGTTAAAGAAAACATTGTGGCAATGCCATATGGGTTTGATAATATCTCAACAACGCCGCCAACGTCTGCAACCTCTACAGCGCAAATCATATCTAGGGGCACTTTGTCAACAAGTTCAACCTCGTCAACAATGGGGATTTTACTAATTAAACGATTGTTAATTAAAACCCCGTCGTCCTTTTGAAGAATTGCACCGGTTATTTTTTTCGTTCTGCTTTGGTCGTTTATAATAGCGGCGGCAGTTTCAAAATCTACGGATTTCGGAACGACAACAATATAGCTTCCGTTTTTATCACACTTGTCAAGCTCTGTTATCATAACCGTTTTGCCAACGCCGACTCCTATACCCCCTGGGGTATTGGGATTGTGCCCTATCATTGTAGATTCTGTTATTATAGTTTCTGTTATAGTTTCCATGGCAACATCTCCGATAACAGGAGCGGCCTCGTTAACTCTTATTTCGTCCAAGTTTTCAATGGTAAGCCCTGCTTTTTCAAGGGCTATGGAAAGCGAACGGAAAAGCCCGTTAATGTTTTCCTTTGTTCCTTTAATTCCTGTTGTTGGAACAATACCGCTTGAAAGAAACTCAACATTTTTACCGCTTATTCTTGCAACTGCCGTTTCCGTTGTTGCGTTTCCAATGTCAATGCCTGCAATAATTCTCATAACTCACCTCCAATCCGATAGTTTTGTTATAAAAGCCTAAGAACTTATGTCTAAGCAATTAACTCTAAGCTTTTTTAAGCCTGCCTCTTTTTTCGTAAACATCTGCCGCTTCTCTTACAAAACCTGCATTAATTTTGCAGTTGTATTTTCTTTCAAGCTCGTCAGCAATATCATAAAGCTCTGCTTTTGTGGAACGATATGGTCTTAAAGCGTTGTAAATTTCCAAAACTCTGTCGTCCGGCACAGCAATGAGTTCAGCCGCACGGCGAAGGTTTCTTGCAAACGCATCATTACCAACTGATTCTGAAACTTGCGCTTGCATCTCAAGGGTTTCTGGAGAAATTCTCATATCTTCAGCGGTAACTTGACCGTTAATAAGCTGTTCCAAAGTAATCTCGGACAATTTTTTACCTGTAGGAGTAAAAATTTTATCAGCCATTTTTTCTCCCAAAGGATAGTTTGCAGAAGAAACTTTTCCTGCGGCAGCTTTAGCCGGGCTTTCAGAGGAAGAACCTAAAGCTTTCATAACCTCTTCAACAATTTGTTTCATTAAAATTTCCTGATTCATTTTAGCCCTCCTCCTATTTAAATTCCACTTTTAACGCTTGTGGTTTTTTGTTATTGTCAACGTGTTCTGTTTCTTTAATATGCAAAAGAGCCGCAATAGCTTGGTATCTTGGTCTTGCCATTTGGTCGTTTTTAACAGGAACAGGCGTTGGAGATTCACCTTTTGCATATTTAGCGGCATTTTTGCCGATTTGGCGGAACGTTTCAAGGTCTACCAAAGGAGCTTGAGAGAATAATTCCAAGTTGTTAAGAGGGAATAAATCCTTTTGGTGAATAACAGTAGTACCTTTAGACTGAATGCCAACTCCGATGCCTGAACCGCTAAGTTTTGCTGCGTCGTGAGCAACGAAAGCAACGTCTGATGTTCTGTAAACTCTAACAACTCTGTATTTCATGCCTTCTTCTTCAATACCGGCGATAACTTCTTTAAGAACCTTATCGTGAGGAATACCGATAATTGTTTTTGTTTGGTGTGTGCCGAAAGCAGGAGCAATGCCTATGACAACTTCATTAGGAGTTGTTTCTTTCCCTGCTTCACCAATTTCAGTAATAGTTAATTTAGAATTTTCGTCATAAACTTTTATTCCAGGATTATATGAATCAGGCGTTTCTTCAGCGATACTAAACTCTTTTAATACGCCCTCAATAATGCCTCTCAATTGTTTTTCATCAATATTCATTAATATTCACCCCTTCTTTTAGAAATCTTCCGGACTAATAGCGTTAGGAATATCTTTAATCTGTTGCCATCTTTCTTGGCTGATTTGATATCCTGTTTGCGGTCCGTGATAATCGTTTGGATAATTTACCGCACTTACAACGTGGAAATCTTTATCCAAAATAGCAGAGGTATGTAAGTAGTCGCCGGCAACACGCTGTTTAAGCATGTTAAACAAGCTTTGAGCAACATCGTCGTATCCTGCTTTATGAAGCGCTTTAACAAAGTCAACGCCTGTAACTTTTTTGTTCATCATGTCTTCAATAGCTTTTAAGTCTTCAACAACAACTCTGTTTGGCATATCCTGACTGCCGTGAGCATAAGTTGCAGCTTCAACTTCTTCATCAGTAATAGATGGAAGCCCAAGCTCTCTGAAAAGCCCTTGTAACACCTTTGCAGCCTTATTTCTTACCTTTATAACTTCATCTTCACGAACAGGGCTTAAGCCGCCGTCGATTTTTAAGTCTCTTTGAATTACGTTCCAGTCGTCATAATCTTCAGCGTCCCAGTTAGAGCCTGCGAACATATTGTCATAGTTCGGAGTTGAACTGTAGCCGGAGCAGATAAAGTCTGTACCAGGAACAAACTGCATTAATGAACGAGCAACTCTTCTTAAATCTGAATGAGTAAATGTTTGGTCGTTGCTGGAAGCGCATTCAAGACCAAGCATCATAGCAATAAGGTTTTCTGCCAAAATTGCTCTTATACCGCCAGGAACACCAGCCGGAACGCCAACACAGCTAACAGAACCGTTTTGTGTGCCTTGAACGCCTGCGCCTTTAGTAATATATAAGCAGCGTGCTTCAAGATAAAGCATAGATTTGCCTTCTGCATAACCCATTTGAACTTCTGAGCCTGTGCCGGAAGTAAAACGCATTTTAAGACCACGGGAAGCGTAGCTGGAAGCCAAAAACGCTTTAGAATATGGAGTATCATCGCCGTCCATAAATACCGGTTCAGTACCGTATACGGAAACTGTTTCAGCATAAGTTGTAAAACCACGCATACCCATTATAAGCTCTGTTGCTTCTTCAACCGCACATTGAGTTAAAATACCCGGGCGGCCAACTTGAGCGCCTATAAATATTGCCATTGCGTTAAACGGAGCGTATCTAGCAACGCCTACAGTTGTTTCCATTTCGTCAAAGCCACGGATTGCCGCTTCAGCCGCATCAGCCGCTATTTGAGCAGGGTGGTCTTTTACGTTTGTAACGTGGCATTGGTTGCTAGGAATTTTTCTTGCTCTCATTTTTGTAACAGCCATCATCATTTCAAGAACTGTCATTTTACCAACAACTTCTATAGCTTTTGCAGGAGTCATAGAAAGAGTAATAGGTAAAATTTCTTCACGTTTTACATTTATATCGCAAAGCATTCTTGCAATTTGAAGAGAATCCATTGCCATAACTTTTTCAGCGTTTTCAAGCTTAATAGCATATTCAGCTATAAAAGTGTCAAGCATATCGAAATCGTCTCTTTTTTTGCCGTCCAGCTCAACTATTTTGCCATTTTCAATTTTTATGCTTGGTTTAGGGTCGAACGGGCTGTCCATTGCTATAAGGCCAACCTCTGCCCATTCCTTAACAAAACCGTCCTTATTTACTGGCCTGTTAGCCAGTACTTCAAATCGTTTTGATTTCATTATACAAGTTCACCCCTTTTTAAAGTATGTATGGTGTTGTAGAAGATTTAAGCTCCTCACCTGTCATTGCGCCAAGCAATTGCTTACCAACTTCTCTAGCCGCAATAATAGCTTGTTTAACAGCACCGGAATCCCCTGCGAAAGTTAAAATAACTTCGTTTGAGAAGCTTGTTCCTGCCGCTGGGCTGGAATAACCAATAACATCGATAGTAGCCGCTTTAACAGCTGTATCAGCCAAAACAACGCCGATTGCCGCCGGAGCGCCAACAGTGATACCAAAAGCTTTGCCGATAGGTGCGCCGAAAGCTTTATTTAAAGCATAACTTGCACGAGCAGTATATTGGAATTCAAGATGCCCTGCGGAAGAACCGTAAACATCGCCGAAAGTTCTGTCAAGTTCTCTTAACGTAACTTCAACAGCTCTTTGAGCGTCTGAAACATCTTCCGCACCAAAAATAATTAAAGAACCGTGACCAGCGCCGCCTTGAGTGTCACGAGGAAGTTCAATTTTTAAAATTTCGCTGTTTGTTGCTTTAATAGCTTCGTCAGCCGCAAAAATATGTGGGCCTGCGCCTGTTCTGCCGCCAACAATACCAATGGAGCGGTATTTTGTGTCGATACCCATTTTTTCATGGATTTGGTGGTCTACATTTGCAATAACCAAACCAATTGTATCACCAATTGCAGTGCCAACAAATTCAGTTAATCCGCAACCGGAAAAAGTACATGAGCTTGATTTTTTAGGCTCTTCTGTTTCAATTTTTTTCATAACCTCTTGCATAATTTTGTTCATTAATTCATCTTTCATAGCTAATTAACCCCTCCATTAAAATTTTTCTAATAATTTTTCCACATCTGAATGCGGTCTTGGAATAACGTGCGCTGCAACAATTTGCCCTACTTTGTCACATGCAACTGCCCCGGCATCAACTGCAGCTTTAACAGCTCCAACATCTCCCCTTACCAAAACGGTTACAAGACCTGAACCGATTTTTTCGTAACCAACAAGGGTTACATTTGCTGATTTCACCATTGCATCGGCCGCTTCAATTGCACCAACCAATCCTTTGGATTCAATCATGCCTAAAGCCTCTTTTTGCATTCTGCACCTCCGTTTGACATTATGCATAACAAATATACTATTTTATAAAAACCATTAAGCAATATGCTAAAGATTTTTATACAGTAGATTAATTATATATGTATAACAACATAAGTTATACGTATTATTTAGTCATGTTTGTGTATTTTTGTGCCATAGAAAAAATTTACCAAATGATATTTTTTTAACCAAAAGACAAAATAATTTTTCAAAAACAAAAAATCTACGCCATAAAATATCTATGCAAGTAAAATTAAGACTATGAACAGTAATTTTTTGACATTTTCAGCACAAAAAAACACCGGGACTAAAAAATTCCGATATTTTTAAGTATTTTTGTATTATTTTGTTGAATAGTGCTGTCTCATAAAACTTTACAAGTTTACGCTTGAAATTGACAAAGCTTATGTTTTTGATATAAAATAAAAAGAAATGAGGTTATATATATGAAAAATTTAATAGCTATTTTATTATTAATACTTATACTTTCCGCTTTACCCATAGTTGCATTTGGCTCGTCAAAAAGTGTTATAAAAAATAATTACTTCGATGATTCCTCGGGTTTACCCGTGTTTAGCAATGCATACGAATTGTCTATTCCATCCGATACTCTTGCCGATATTGAAAGTTGGTGTACAGATATTGTAAGGCTCGAAATTTTACCAGGCAAAACCAATATAGTTGCTGATGAAAATTATGAACCTGTGAAAAATAAATTTATTAAATCTATGCAGGGAACAACACAGACAAAAGCAAGAGTTATAAAGGTTTATAAAGGTAATTTAAAAAATGACGACGAAATAATTATTAACGAAAATTATTTCCGTAATTTAATAAATGGTGAAGAGGCAATATTTACCAGAGGAGATTACTCCCCTGCAATTGTCGGTAATGAATATATTTTCTTTTTAAAAAAGTTTGAAGAAGATATACAAAAGTTTAAAAAAGGAACTTATATTATTTCATTTGTAGATAAAAGCAAATATTTAGTACAAGATAATGCAAACGTTTCTTGTAATATTAATGATATAATGTACAGAACTTCAATTAAAAACAAAAAAGCTGTAAAGGAGAAATTGTCTTCCTCTGAACTAAGTAGCAAAATTAAATCTTTAACAGCTGAAGAGCTCAATACTGGCGAAGAAGAAATTTATCATTATAAAACGCTGTATCAAGATGTTTTGGAGAAATACAATTAAACACAAAAAAGCTTGGCTGACAATTCAGCCAAGCTTTTTTTACATAAAGTAACTAAGCGCCAACGGCACGGAAATCACTGGGGGTAACCCCCACCCGTTTTTTAAACACTTTACTGAAATAATTTGTTTCGTTATAAGACAACTCATAGGCAATATTTAATATAGGCATATTGGTAAAAGAAAGCATTTCTTTTGCAAGCTCTATTTTTCTGTCTGTAACGTAAGTCGTAAAATTTATACCAACTGTTTTTTTAAAAAATTTACTGAAATAACACGGGCTCATATTTAAGTATTTTGCAACGCTTTCTAATGTAATATCTGCTTTAATGTTTTGCTCAATATAATTTATGGCTTTAAGAATGTCGTTGGAATATGTATAATTTCTATCAATTATTTTGAAAATTTCGCTAAAAATGTCTCTAATGGCTTCGTTTAAATCGAACCTGGCGGATTTTAAGCCGCCGGAGGATTCTATCCTGTTTATTCTGTGTATTAACTTATTAATTGTTGCATTTTCGTTTTTAACCATGGTTGATGTTAGCTGTTCTATGAAATCCTTAATTTTCCCTGCTATTTCATAGGAATTTGTATAAGTTTCAAAGATGGAATTTATATATTCTTTTGCCGCTTCAACTGCTTCCCGGTATAAATGCATGTTTAAATTGTCTTTTATCTGAGAAATTATTTTATTATCAATAACTATATAATTATTTTTTTCATTTGCTTTACACAAATGTTTATTAATAATTTCTTCAAGCTGCGCAGGAGAAAACGGCTTTAGCAAATAACCATTAAGATTGAGTTTAATAATTCCGTAAACGGCTTCGCATTCGCTTTTTATTGTTGTAATAATAATTACAATGTTTGGGTTAACAGTTTTTGCTAAGTTTGTAAGTTTCATAGACAAAACTATTGAATGGGTAATATTTAAAATAATTAAATCAATTTTTCTTGTATTTAAAACTGATATGGCTTCTTCATTGCTGTTAGCTTCAAAAACCATATCAATCTGCTTAAATTTAGTACTTAATATTTGTTGAATAAAAAAACGCTCAATTTTTTCACCGTCAACAATAAGTGCCGTGTACATACAGCCCATCCCCTTTCATTCTGGTTTAATGGAGTGCTATTCAATATAATTATTGTTAAATGGTAATCTTATTGTAATAACCGAGTCACCCTCACCCGGCCTGTTTTGGATTTCTACACCGTATTTTTCTCCAAAAAAATGATTCATATATTTATTTATATTTTGGATGTTATGCTGGTTTCCGGATTTGTCAATAAATGCATCGTGGCTTATAACACTTTCAATGACTTCCCTTGGCATACCATAACCACTGTATTTAATTGTTATAATTATATCGTCATGTTTTAACTTACATGAAATATTTATTTTACCGCCGGACTGTCTGGGTTCTATGGAGTATTTAATAACGTTTTTAATTATAGGAAAAAAAATCATAAATGGGCAAGCAACGTCGAAGTATTGGTCGGATACAGAGATTTCGTATGTAAGCCTGTCTTCCAGGCGAATTTTTTGAAATTGTAAATATTTATCTATAAAATTTATCTCGTCACCTAAAGTACTAAGCTGGGATTTATCGTTTTCAAGGGAATACCTTAGCATTTCCGAAAAAGCGTATGTGGCCTGTTCTGTGTTAGAGGATTTTTCAGTAAATGCAAGCCTTGAAATGACACTTAAGTTCGCAAACAAAAAGTTTGTGTCTAATTCGTTTAAAAAATCTCCGCTTTTATTTTTAATCGCTGTTTTCTCAATATTAAGCTCTAAAATACTCTTCTCCAAAGCCGTAATATTTTTATTATATTTTTCTTCATTAATAATATTTTCGTAACCCTGCTTTAAAAGCTGCTGTACCACAATGTATAACAGCGATGCTATAGATTCCAGCCTGCTTAAAGGCATTTCTATATTTTTTTGATACGCCGCCTTTAGTTTTGGATAATCCTGCCAGTTAAACTTTTTGTCAACGGCGCTTTCTAAATCAACATTTTCATCTGTCAGCCTTATTTGCCCGGCTAGAACTGCGCCGTAATAGTTTTCGTCCACAATTAAAGGAACGGCAAAATCTACAAGGTCCGAATGGCATTTGTATATGTATGGTTTACCCGTCATGGCGGCGCATAATCCACCATGAGCGTCACATCTGTAACATAACTTAAGCATTTCCGGCTCCTGCCTTCCTAAAGAGCAGAATTCACTGAACCCGCTGGCCTTAGTAACAGGTACACCTTTATAGTCTACTGTTATATATGCAATCCCCGTCGCCTTAGCAAAGCTATCTTGAATTGTCTGAAACTCTTGTATATCAATAATATCACTGATACGCCTCATAATAATTCCTCGCAGACCAAACTGATTTTTGACTAATAGTCCACTTAAATGCAAGCTCCTTGCTGTTAATCACCAGCTTTTGAGCCTTGTACATTAATTCAGTTGCAATTTTTGCACTTTTAGTTTTTCAATTATAACATATATAAGTTAAATTTGTAAATGATTCTGCTTAATTAATATTAAACTCTGTTAAATTTTACTAAACAAATTACAGCAAACTCCTTAACTTATTAAAAAAAGAGGGTATAAAACGTACAATTAGAAACGTTTTACCCTCTCTTT
>CAZJGG010000034.1:0-31834 GCA_964545475.1 uncultured Eubacteriales bacterium
GCTTCTTTGCGCGAGCCTATCCTATAACTTTCTATGTACGCACTATCTTTCGCTAGTTTATTTATGGTTTTTTGATATTGATAAATAGTTGACGCACTTGTAGGAAACTGTATTTTTGTCAATAGGCTATATTCAATGAATTCCGGCGATACGCTTCTTCCTTTGTAAAAATTAAATTCCGCTTTACTTTTTTCGTAAGTGTATTCAGTTTTTCTGCCCAACTGATCTGTTTTAGAAACAAGCTGCAGTCTAGAATTGTTTTTATTAGTGTCTTCGCTGTATTGCTGTAATTTAAAATAAATACTTTTATTGTCTGGAAGCAGGAAGTTAACACCATTTTTGTCGTATGAAATTTTTAGCTGCACGTTATCAGAGGCGCAAGAAATGGTCGTTTCGCCTGAATATACGCTGTATTGATTATGTTGAAAGCTAATTGTATTTTTAAACTTATCCTGTATGGCTACTATCCTGCCTTTGCCATCAAAAAACTCTCTTCTGCCGTCTTTATATGTTAATGCATACTTAGAACCTTTGTAAAAGCTGCTATCGGGTGTAGTTTTAAAGCTAAGGTCGTCCAAATCATAGTTTGCCAGACCGTTGGAGCTATTTTTAACTACATAAGTTCTGCCATTGGCTAATCTCAAATGCTTAATTCCTGCTACATCATCAATTATAACTCTGGAAAACTTAAGACCCCAACCGTCTCCCATATATTCAAATGGGTTAATATATCTTTTGTATTTAATTTCGTTTATTTCTTTAGCATTGTCGTATGATGGCACGTATTCATATACCAATCTATTGCCGTATTTCTGTACTAAACTTGACTTTTCCTTTTCGAATTTTTCTGATGGATAGATAAAAGGTGAATTCATTCTACCAGATTCATCCAAGATAAAAACATATACATATAATACAGGTTCTCCTAAATCAATAGATGAATACGGCAGCTCATTTGTAGCGTCGCTAGAGTCGTATTGAAGAAGAATATCTAAATCCATACCGTTTCTGCCTGGAATTTTGGCTATAGTCTCCTCAAATGATATTGAACCCGTGTTGTAATTAATGTTTTCAACTGTATTTCTATTAAACACAAACGGCGTTTCAGTATAGTTCTTCCCTTTAATTTTGCTTTCTTCAAGAGCCTCATTTGTATGATTAATAAACAAGTTTAAGTCTGACTGATAGCTCATTATTGTTTTTAAAACTTGTAACGCAGTAGTCCCTTTATTATTTATATAATTAACTACAGCATCAGGCTTCAAATAATATCCTTTAATTATTATTTTTAATGCATCAGCCTCTTCTTTGCTGTAAGATGATAAGTTAATGCTTCTTAAATCCGGTTCTCCCTTTTGAATAATGCTTTGTTGCGGCACGTTAAGCGCAAGAGCTGCAATCAAAGAATTCATGGCATTTTGCGCTTCGTATCCGTCTATCATAGTTTTTATTATTGCTTTTGCTTCATATTCGTTGAACCAGCCGTAATTCATTTGCCGATAACTTAAAACTTTGGAATTGTTTAATGCTTTAGTTTCGCTTTTATAGTTTTCGATCATTAAAAGCGCTTCGGCTAATGTAATGTCAAGGCGTTGCATAATTAAGGATTTATTAATAGACTGCTTTATATTAAGTCCTTTTAATGCACATTCGGTCATAGTGTCTTCTCTTACAAATAAATACTCATTAAGCATGTCTTTCTCGGTTTGTGTTAACGATGTGTATATTTTGTCCGATTCTACTATGCTTTTTACCTCTTCGGGAATGACAACTGGTGACTCTGCAGGTTCATCAGGGTTTTCAGGTAATGGTTCAACTGAATACTCCAACATTTGAGCAATATTTAAACAACCATTGACTTTTCCCGACAAGGCTTCAAATTCTGAAACTGTAGATTCAATTGCCCTAATAATTTCGTCTGGGGCTGCATTGGGATTTTTTCCTTTGTATAATGCCGCTGCGGCTGTTACATGTGCTGCAGCTAAAGATGTTCCAGAGGCTAGCCCGTATTCATTACCGTTCAATGCTGTAAATATGTCTACACCAGGTGCAGATACATTTACTGCTTGTCCCCAGTTTGAAGTAGAAGCTAATGCTCCGGTATTATTAATAGATGCAACAGAGATAACATTTGGTAAGTCAAATGCAGCCGGAAATACTGACTCGTCGTTTCCGTTATTTCCAGCAGCGCAAACAAATAGTATATCACTGTTTTCTTCAATTACATCTTTTAAAATAGGATTGTATGTATTGCTGCCCCAGCTGCAGTTTACAATTTGGGCACCATTATTAGCTGCATATTCTATCGCCTTAATAGCATCTGACGTATAACCGACTCCATTTTCCATAAATTTTAAAGGCATTATTTTAGCATTGTCGGCTATACCCGAAACACTTTCACCAATTTCCCTATCCAAATCGGTTAAAGGCTTATTCCCTGCGATAACTCCGCTAATTTGAGTGCCATGGGAATAGTTTCCGATTGCATTTGCCGTATCAGAATTTGTAAAATCAAAGCCGCTTACAAATTTCCCCGCTAAACTTCTATGTGATGTGTCAATTCCGCTGTCAACTACCCCAACAATTACACTGGTAAAATCATAATTTTTATCCAAAATAGGCAGAACGTTGACATCCACCCCCTCAACACCGTTTCTCTCATTAATTTTTTGTCCGGCGTTTTTTATTGCCCATTGTTCGCTTATAGTAATTTGTTGTGAGATTTGCTCATAAGTCTCTAATGCATAGTCTAACTGTGCATATTCTACTGATTCGTCACTACTTATTTTGTTAATCGCAGTGTCAACACTCTCACTGTCTTCAATCAAAACGACACCAATGTCACCAAATGTATCTTCCAAAGTATAGTTGGCAACTTTTGATGAGTTTTGCATTGAGGTTCTAAACTTAGTGTTATTGAAAGAATTTTCTTTAAATTTAACAATAATTCTTTGGCTTTTATTTATGCTTAATTCGCCGTTATCCTCTTCATCGTTGATCTTTTCATCGTTGTTCTCTTCATCACTAATAGCGTTATCATCAGTCGGTTTTGTATCATACAAACTATCATTAAATTCAGATTTTTTCGTTGTATCGGTTTCAGACTGATTATCATATTGCTGTAAAGTTAAATTATTAAATATACTTTCATAAGCTGCAAATGTAATTTTAGGAATATTTAAATTAGATAAGGAGTAAGTAAGTATTAATAAAAAAGCTAGGAATAAAGAAACAACTTTAATTTTTCTCATGAAATGCCCTCCTAAGCAACAATTGTTTAATGTTTTTAAGGTTGTGTCTTAAAAATAACTTTAAGACACAACCTAATACTATTATCTCAACAAATCATAAAATTTTGATTTCTGTTGAGCATGTGTTTTTCGCCTTAAATCTTATAACAGTTATAACGCCAGAATAACTTTGCGTATCAGATGGTCTATCAATTGCAAACGACAACCCTCCTGAACTTTTTATAACATTTTTCAAACCACTTTCAGATAATCCCAAAAATTCAAGGTCATTTGTATCAAATATAACTGATATTTTCTTATTCATACCAACATTGGATGCATTAATTGCAATGTTATATATCTTGTCTTTTTCTATACGTATTGCCATATTTTCTGTCATATCTTCGCCATAGACAGTTGTAAACCTAAACACTTCACTTTCCGGACCATAGAAATAATCGTTTTTAGCTTGTACAACTACTGAATATTCAACCCCTAACGCAAGATAGTCAAGAATCCCAGAATTATTATCAGATTCAAATAAATCATCATAAGACTTTATAATATATTTTTTTGCGTTTAATACCGAATCCCAAAACAGCGTAATTTTATCAGGGTTAGCATTGTCATAGTTTGAAGCAATGTTTCTAACTTGAGCCAGTGGGTTGTCATTTGGTCCTATAATAACTTCTTCACTCCATCTTCCAACCGAGCTTGTATCTTTTGCTCTGACTTTTACTACATGCTCCTGGAATAAATCTAAATTACTAATAACCGCCGTTTCTCTGGCAGCGCTTGTAATTTTCTCATCGCAGTATATATCATATTCAGTAGCATATTCTATTTTTTCCCAAGTCAAGTACAGAGCATTGTTTTCCTTTTTGAATAAAACAATTTGCTTTGGAACATCAAGATTCTCATTTGTCAGTTCATCTGTAGCCATGCCGTTGGAATCAGTGGCATCACTTGAAGCCAATAAAACACCTTTAGCTGAATAAGCATATACAACAAAACTGTAATATGTATCCGAATCAAGCTGCTCAAATGTTATATTTGTTTGAGATGTCTCCAGCTCATCGTCTCCCAGAACCGCAACATATTTAGTGGCACCATAAACTTTTCTCCAGTTAATTGTTATGCTGTTAGGTGATCTGTTTGTATTAAGTATTTCCAAAGGCTCGGGATATTCATATGTTCTGATAGCGCTGCTCCATAGAGAATTTTTATTAGACTTGCTCTTTATTCTAAAGGCATATTGTTCACCGGGCTTCAAGTTTTTTAATTCTTTTACACAAATGTCACCGCTGTCTATTGATATGGTATATTTATCATCATCAGAGGAAACATCAATAATATAACCGTTAACCCCATTCACTTTATCCCATGTCAACTTAGCAGTGGAACTGTTTTCTCCAGCCGCAAAGTCAGCAATTTTAAAATTTTTGGGTGCAGATAGAATTATGTCCGGCATTATAATATTTTTTAAGGTTGGGTAATAATTATTGACAAATAACCATATTCCTGTGTTCCACCCTACAAATGGTATATTGGTTCTGAGTTCGGATTGAGTCTTTGCAACACCAGGCTGTACAATAGGGTTTCCGCTAGAATCAGTTTTGTACTTATTAACGGTTGAGTCGTAAAAACAGTTAATTTTATTTGAGTTTCTTTCGTTAGAAAATCCTTTGGCAAATGTATATCCTTGTTTTTTATCTACATAAGTAAATTTAGCTGCCGTATAGCAATTTTTTATTGTTACATTATGGTTGCTGCTTTTTTGTGACTGAGATATAAACCCGGCAGATGTTCTGGATTTACAGTCAATAACAACATTATCAACAAAACAGTCGGTGATATTAATATCGCCTTTACGTGCGAAAGCATTTGCTATAAACCCACCTGTGTATTGGCTCGATTTTATTGAAGAGCTGCTAAAACATTCGGATATTGTTATATCACCGATTTTTAATGTTGTTGCATAGCAAATCAATCCTCCGGCGTATATATTATTATCTCCCGTAATTCCGGTTGTCAGGCTTTTTAAAACTATGCCGGAATAAGAATAGGATTTACTAACATTTGCGCCGCAAAAACCAATCAATCCTCCAACATTTTTCCAGGATTCAATTGAATTAACTGCACTTCCGCAATTTACAACATTACCGCTGTCGATATATCCAATAAGACCTCCTGCATAAAACCCTGAACCGATTTTTGTTATAATTCCTTTTTCAGCTGTATTACCTACAAAAACAAAACAATTGTCCACGTTTGTATCGGATGCCTGACCAATAAGGGCACCTGTATGCTTTTTCCCAACAATATCATTCACGCTGATATTTAAATTTTTTATTTTAGCACCATTTGTATAGGCAAATAAACCTGTACAATCTAAACTATTAATTGTTAAATTGGATATAGTATTTCCGCCTCCGTCAAAAGTTCCTTTAAACGGTCTTTTTAAAGTGCACACCGGCGTATAGTTGCCATCAAATTCAATGTTATTATTAAGTTTATAATAAGCAATAGGGTTGCTAGATATTGTATTAAAATCTCCTTGGGTTTTTATTAAAAACGGATGCTCTGCGGTACCAGAGCCTTCAGGAGGTATGTGTGTAATAGCGTCCCCCTCATCAAGATCTGTAGGTCTTTTTAAGTCGATTAAATACGGATAAGACGCACCATCTTTCATAATCCATGTGTTATAGAAATCCCATGTTTCATAATTTGTTCTGTCAAACATTGTAGTAGTAATGCGGCCTATACCGGCACTTGTATCAACAGAAATTTCTACATTTGTGGCATCACTGTCATAATAGCTGTAGTTAACTTCAGTTCCAACTGTTTTGCCAATGAGACCGCCTTTTTTTTCTGCTTCGATATTTCCTTTTGCATAACATGCGTAAATATTCAAATTATATCCTGTGTCTCTGTTTGTAGAGCCAACTAAACCACCGCAATAACCGTCAGTGTTATTTGTAGCCTTTACATTTCCAAGAGCAAAAGAATTTATAATACCGGCATCATAATTATCTGCGTTTGCATACCCAACTAACCCGCCAATACTAGCGTAACCTGTAACCTTTCCTGTTGCATAACATCGGCTTATTTCTGAATAAGTTCCTAAGTTCGTTGTGAGTTGACCAACAAGTCCTCCTAAATTTGAGCTAGATGACGTTGAAGCAGTTACATCGCCTGTTGCAAAGCAGCTATCAATAACATCGGAGCTCCACCCTATTAATCCACCTGTTCTCGAACCGCCTTTTACATTTACTTCGGTATTGCTTTCTGTAATTTCACCCATTTTACTAGAGCCAATTAAACCGCCTGTGTACGAGCTTCCTGTTACAACCCCTGTTACTACACAATTTTCTACATTTGTATCAGTTGCAATACCAATTAAAGAACCTGTATAAATTCTACCAGTAATGTCAACTTCTTTTAATGTTAAATTTAATATTTTAGCACCTAGTGTTTTCGAAAAAAGACCTGTATTCTGCACTGTATTATTAATTTTCAAACCAATTATTGTACTGCCGTTTCCATCAAAGATGCCTGTAAATTCTTTTGCACCTGTAAAAAGAGGAGCGATTTGTAAGCCGCTAAAATCTAATATCTTTTTTTCTTCTAGTGAATAATAAGCCGAAGGCTCATATTCCATTAATTTAAAACTATATGGTGTGGTTAATGTATATGGAAGAATTTCCGTCCCCGCTCCTATATCAGGTTTTTGGTCGTGAGGGTTACCCAGACGGTAAAGATAAGGGTATGTATTTCCTTCATTTATTGCCCAATATTCACCATCATTGGGTGTTTCACCGCTTACAAAGCCCCAGTCTTCAAAAACAGTTTCGTGAAGTAATCCGCTGGTAAGCTTTGCACTTGAATCCAGATTATCCAGTGCAATACCGCTTGTTTGCGCATCAAAATAACAATTCTCAATGTTACCGTTATTTGTATCAACAAGACCGCCGATTCCATTCGTTACAAATGTTGATGAAAAACAGTTTTTTACTTTTGAGTTCAATTTTTTGCTTTTTTTAGAAACAGCACCTATTAATCCGCCTGTCTTTTCATTAGAACAATCAACTTTCCCAAGAGAAAAACAATTACTTGTTTCTGTCTCAATAACATTAGCGTTCATTTCGCCTATTAAGCCACCAATATAGCTAGAGCCGTAAACATCTACATTTGCGTAGCATTCACTAATTTTTAACTGATTTTTATTTTCAATGGCTTTTTCACTATAAAACCTTCCTACCAGACCACCTGTATACATACTACCTGTAACACTACCTGTTGAATAGCACTTGGTAATATTCCCAGTATTAAATCCAACTAATCCTCCTGATGATCTAGTTGAGGTTAACGTTATATCAACAACACTACTTCCATCTACAATTCCGTAATTATATCCAATAAGCCCTCCTGCACATTCACCGCCTTGAATATTCATTTTTGATGTTTGGCATTGGGATACCTCACCATCGATAAAGTATCCAACGAGCCCTCCTGTATACTTATTTCCTACTAAAATAGAATCATTAACTTTAGAGTTATCAATAACTGTTTTTTCGGCATAACCAACCAAGGCACCGGTGTAATCCTTACCCTGCACATTCATACCCGAAATATTTACATTTTTTATTTTAGCACCGTATGTATAGGAAAATAATCCAATATACTTATTCTTTCCTTGTGATATTTTTAAATTACTTATTGTTTTACCGTTACCATCAAAGATTCCGCTAAAAGGTAATGATGGTTTTCCTATCATTCCAAAATCGTTTCCAAAAAAATTAATATTATCATTTAGTTTATAATGGGAAAAGACATCTAAATTCATATAATAAAAATCATTTGTTGTTTTTATTAGATAAGGCTTAATTGATGTCCCTGCTCCTTCAAGTAAATCAAATTGGGGTGCAATTACTAAATTGCTTGTAGGCTTTTGGAGATTTTTTAAATAGGGATAATTTCTGGAGCCTTCCTCTAAGGTCCATATAGAATCAAAATTCCAGTCGTAATAAGTTTCCTTTTCCAGCATCCCACTTGTAAATCTTGTATAATTGTCAGCTTGTGATTCAATTATACCTGCGTTTATAAAATCGTAATAACAGCTAATTACGATACCTTTTTTATTCCCGATTAAACCTCCGCCACCTTTTTCAACATCTCCTATTGAATAGCAGTTTTGCACAGTTAATGAGCCACTAGAATTTACGTTAGAAACTCCAATAAGTCCACCTGTGTTTTTTTTCGATGATATAGAAGTTGATTTTGATGCAGCTGAACCTAAGGCAAAGCAATTTTCAATAACTAGAACATTTTTTGTAGAGTCTGCTTTTCCAATAAGCCCTCCAACTGTGCCGGAACCTACAACATTACCTGTTGAATAGCATTCAGAAACCTTGCTATTAGATGCAGTTGAAGCAGCATGCCCAATTAAACCTCCAATTTCGCTGCTTTTAGATTCAACATTTACAGTTGAGTAGCATCTTGTAATTTGTGAACCGTTTGAGTAACCAACCAACCCGCCAGAGTATGTTTTTCCAGTAACTTTTGAAGAATTGGCTAGATCGGTGGTTATAACAGCACAATTTTCAATAATAGAATTTGAGGCGCTACCAGCAAGAGAGCCTGTTTTGTTTCCGCCGGTTATATTCACATTTTCTAGTATAAGGTTTTTGATTACAGCTCCATCTGTTCTAGCAAACATTCCTGTCTCATTATATGTAGTAGATATTTTTAAATTTTTTATTATATATCCATTACCATCAAATGATCCGCTAAAAGCTGTTATGGCGCCTGATTCGGTACGTAAATGAATGGATTCAAAAGGTGCTCCGTTAAAATCAATATCGTTCATAAGTTTGTAATGCTTTGAAAGGTTAGTCTTAGTGCTGATTTCCCTTAAATCCTCTATTGTCCTAACCTCATAAGGATTATTCGCCGAATCACCGGGACCAGCATACACTTGTTTGATCGAAATTGTGTTAAATAGCAATATGCTCATAAACGTTGCAAAAACTATTTTCAAATAAATCTTCACCATTATCCCTCCAAATTCTGTTATATATTCCTTAAATGGCAAAATCACCACGGACTTAGAGTCTGTTCAAAGTCTCCATTTTAGTGCCTTTTCGTCAAATTTTCAGAATTGCTGTGTCAGCGGCAAACGCCCATACCTCTTCAAGTATGAACGTTCACCGCTTCCTTGCAATAAGGTTGCCTCAAAAAATTTGCTTGAAAATCCACTAAAAGCGAGACTTTGAACAGGCTCTTACGGTAAATTTAGATTGTGACAGCGTCAGCGGCTTTTTATGTACTACCCAAGTACACTATAGCAATTCTGAAAATAGCCAATATAAGCTTTAACATATTTTTGCAGTGAGGCGTTTGCGAAAAATACTTTGCCTATATCGTTATTTTTTGGAATTACTCTATCCATCCATGCCAAAAATAAAATTGACTCGCAATTCAGTGACAATTTTACCCGTTAAGAATTACAAAACACTATTTGTAGCATTGTAACACAATCGTTACAAATAGTAAATATTATTTGTTGCTAATTATGTTGACTTTTAATGAAATTGATATTAAAATGTATAAAAATAGAAATAATTAACGAAATTTGTTTAAATATTCAGGGGGTGCATGATGTATTTCAAAAAGATTATCTTAGTTTCGCTTTTTTTTATATTCTTATTATCAGTATGTAATGTTAATGCTTCTATAACATCTGATGATGTTAAAAACATTAAACGTAGCGAATTCTTTAAAATGATCGACTCCAAATTCATGTTTGAACACAAAACTCAAAAACGATTTATAGATGTTCCTTTGGAAAATCCTTTTTTTGATTTAACTGCGAAGCTTGCAGAAGCAGAGATAATAAGCGGTTACCCTGACAGAACCATTCGCCTTAATAACTATTTGACTTTTGAAGAAGCCGCAGTGATAGTATCTAAAGCTTTTAGTA
Organism: uncultured Eubacteriales bacterium; assembly: GCA_964545475.1. Lineage (GTDB taxonomy): Bacteria > Bacillota > Clostridia > Lachnospirales > JAISER01 > CAZJGG01. The sequence continues at coordinate 10,213 of CAZJGG010000034.1, forward strand.
TAGAATGGCAAAAAGATGATAAATACGCTTTAACATCCGGTACTCAAAAATTCTGGTCAGAACCCTACATATCTTTATTAATATCAAACGATATAGCATATCCAAGCATAAATAAACAACTTAATACAAAGCCTTTAACTCATCAAGAGGCTGTTGAAATGATAAATAAAGCAGTAGGTACTGTTTTTAGCAAACCTGGTTTTTATGATTCAAAGAAAAAATATGAGAATTTGCTTATTAACACTTCAGGAGTCACATTGAAAAATGGCGTTATAGACGGAACGGTTATAATAAGCGAGGGGGTTAAAGACGGCACAGTCTCATTTATCAATACATCGGTTAATAACCGAATAATCGTACGTGGAGGCGGGAATTCCGGCTTAACTATAACAGGAGGTAAAGGGATAAATAAAATTATATTAAATAAGGTGCACAAAAAGGTCTATAGGCTTATTTCGGATAAAGATGCATATATAGATGAATTATCTATGGAAAAAAACATTGGAAATGTTTATATAAACGCATATATTAAAAATGTTTATATTACTGGTGAAAGTCCTGTTTGGTTTGAAGTGGGGAAAATTGAAAATTTATTTGTTGAAAATGATAATGCTTGGGTTCATATTTTAGAAAATGCAAGTGTTGAAAACATTATTGTTACAGGTAAAAACGCTAAAGTTATAAATAGCGAAAATAAATCTAAAGCAACTTCAATAGATTATTCAACAAATGGTGAAAAAAATAATTCAAATCCATATTATAGCATAGATGACAGAAATACCAGTGTTCTTACCGGAGATGGAAATAACGACGAAGAGTCCAATGAGGAAATCCCTTCTTTAGATATATCTATAAAAATAAGTAATCTCTCACGGAAATCTGGGGAGATTTATACAGGCGATACTCTAATCTGTAAAAGCTCTATACGATCAAACTATCAATGGCTAAGAGACGGATCCATAATTCCTGATGCTACGACCAGTGAATATAAAACCGAAATATATGACGAAGGTTGTACTATATCAGTTAAAGCTACCGCAAAACATAACAATAGTATTACAACAATAAGTAACCCTACAAGCAAAGTTATACCTTTGGCAGATGTAATAATCACTAATGACAACAGAACAGGCAATGAGGTTTATATATTAGACGAATTGAAAGCGAATGTTTTTATAAGACTGCGTACAGATACAGAACCAATAATAAGTTATAAATGGAAAAGAAACGGCGAATACATTGAAAATGCGCTGAATGAAACATATAAAATAGCAAAAGAGGATTTAGGAAAGACAATTAGTATAGAAGTGTCTTTTAATGGGGAATTTGATTATATAAAAGAGAGCATTCAAACTGCTTTTATTCAGGATATACATTTTGATGCAGTAATTTTAAACTTGACTAGGCAATCGGGAGATATTTATAAAAATGATTCATTGTCCGTTAGCGGCTCGTTTTATACTGACCCGGCAGATATTCCGGTAATATCTTATCAATGGAAACTTAACGGTATAGACATTACAGGGGCTAATGAATTGCATTACAATGTTAGCAACATCGATGAATGCGGCGTATTGCAGGCTGAAATTAAAGTTTATTTTGAAGAAGCAAATTTAACCTATTTTTTTTATACAGAGGAAATAACAGTTATTTCTTTTGATATTAATCTAGAAAATTTCAGCAGAAAGTCGGGAAATTATTTCATAGGTGACGAAATTGGAGTTCAATGTAATTTTACTGTAAAACCTAATGTTGCCCCCTCTGTAACATATCAGTGGAAAAGAAACGGGGCTGATATTAATGGAGCGACTTATAGTTATTATAAAATATCGGACGAAGATGAAGGAACTCAATTATCCTGCGAAGTTTATATCTTTGACGATAAGCAATTTCTAAAGGAAAGCGAAAAAACACCGGAAATTCTTTGTCTGATTGTTCTGCAGATAAATAATACAGAAAGAATCACTGGAAATAATTACCTTATGGATACATTAGATGCTGAATATTCATTGAGAGAAACTCCTCTGGTAACCCCTTTTATTTCATTTCAATGGAAAAGAAACGGACAAAACATTATTGGTGCAACCCAAAAAAGCTATAAAATAACTTTAGAGGACGTAGGTCAGGAAATTTCGGTCATGGTGTTAATCACCGGAAGCGAATCCTCCTATAGAAGTGCAGCCTTAAACGAATTTCCCAGTATAGGGATGTTAGCGGAATATCTGCCAAGAATAATAAAAAATGGTGTTCACATTGGCGGAAAGATAAGATTGAATATACTAAATAATAATTTTAAGTCGGAATATAAATATACTGTGTCAAATAGTACGACAATTCTCGACGTTTCTGCCCAAGTTAACTTAACGGACGAAGCAAATATAAAGTATACAAAAAACGGAGATTATGTAACAATAACGGTTTATGAACAGGATGGCAACAGAAAAATTGAGGAATTTACATTAAAACTTGAATAGGGTGGTTAAAGCTTATGAAGAAAGGGATGCTTTGTTTTTCAATAGCTATTTTTGTTGCATCGTTCTTTGCACTTTTTATAAAAGTTGATCTAAAAGGTAATACAAATGTTGAAATACTTTCTTTTGCACCCTTTGATCAACAAGGCATTTTTGACAAAATTGTTCAAAAAGGTGTTGAGTTGGATGAACTTGGTTTACCGGAAACTCTATTCGGAGCTACGGAAGGTGATGTAATTGTTGTTGAAGGCATAACATGGTTTGCAGAACCAGAATATAACCCGGATGAAGTAGGGAGTTATATGTTTTCTGCTTATCTGCCAATGGGGTACGAATTTGATGGTATTTTACGGGCATATATAACGGTAGGCAGTGAGTCAGAATTAATGCCATTGGGCCTTTGTAACACAGAAACAACTTCAACCCCCATCACTTTATCAACAGGGTCGGATCTATATAGCTTTTCCTATAATTTTAACAATGGATATATAGATAAAATACTTAATTTGCAAAATTCTTCGGCTATAGTTGAACTTGCGGATAATATTGATCTAGTAAATTTTAAATATTCCAACGGCGGAATAGGTTTCCAGCCTATAGGCACATACACAAAACCCTTTGACGGATATTTTGACGGCAAAGGTCACTTTATTGAAAATCTCTTAATAAACGATATAAATGGAAGTAATCAAGGTTTATTCGGGTTTATAAGCAATGCAAGAGTTGAAAACTTAGCAGTAATTAATGCGGATATATCAGGCGGAGATAATGTCGGAATAATTGCCGGAAATGCGGAAGAAAGTATAATTACAAACTGCTTTGCCACCGGCAATATTTTCTCAAACAGCTACACAGGAGGAATTTCCGGATTTATTAATAACAGCAGTATTTTAGACAGTTATTCACAATGTTATTTATCCAGTAAAGGGGTTTGCATAGGGGGGATTGTAGGTTTTGCTGAAAACAGCAGTAATATTTCAAGCAGTTATTCTATTGGAAATGTGACCGGGATGAGTAATGCAGGAGGAATTGCCGGCGAAGTTTCCGCCAGCAATATTTCTAATTGTGCGGCATTAAATGAATTTGTGTTTTCAAATACACAAAGCGGGAGAATAGCAGGCGAAAGGGATTATAACTCATTTTTTAATAATAACGCAGCTTTTAATTTAATGAAAAGCCAAGATAATGTATTTTTTATAGGAGATGGCGGAAATGATATTAATGGTTTGACCGTATCGGCATTAGAATTGCAAAATAATATGAACAATGTTTTTTCGGAAAAATTTATTGACCCTCAATGGGTTTATTTTACGGGTTGCCTTCCTGTTCTTGGAGCTATTAATCAAAGTATTCAGCCGCATGCAATTCCTGATTATATTTTAAATGCAAAAGGAAATTTTGATGGGTTTGGTACGGAGGATTTTCCCTTTTTAATACAAAGCGAAGATGACCTTTTGCTCTTGTCTGAATTTATAAACAACGGTGTATATCCGTTTTATGAAGCTGAAACGTATTTTAAGCTTGAAACAAACCTTGACTTAAACGGACATGATTATCAACCTATAGGGAGCAGCTCATATCCTTTTAAAGGAAAGTTTGACGGTAACGGAAATGTGATTGAAAATTTGACAATGATAAACCCTGAAATAAGCTATCAAGGTTTGTTTGGTTATGCCGAAAACGCTGTAGTTAAAAATTTAGGCATAAAATCATTTAATATTGAAGGGTATGATTATCAGGGTGCTTTGGCGGGGTTTGTAAGAAGTTGCCAAATCTTTAACTGTTATTCAGTGGGAAGTATTTTAGGGAAAAACTATATCGGCGGTATTATTGGTAAAAGCAGCGGTAGCTCAATTTCTGATTGTTACTCTGCGAGTAATATTACAGGAAACGTATGTGTCGGAGGGATAATTGGACAGACAGACAGCGGGAGCGTTACAAGCTGCTATGCAAGCGGAGACGTTTATGCCAACGGATATGCAGGAGGTTTAATTGGAGAGCAGGTTGCAGGGGGAACAGTTGCTTTGTGCGCCGCTTTCAACGGTACAGTTTCATCTCAGACTTTTTCCGGCCGAATATTAGGCAGAGTTGGAGAAAACCCAGCTCTTAATGATAATATCGCTTATAAATATATAAAAAATAATAGTGGAGGAATTTTTGCTGATGGAAATCTTTCAGACTTGAACGGATTGAGTTTATTGTCTGAAGATATTACACAAGACAGAAATAATATATTATCTCAAAGATTTGGCATTAATAGCTGGTTAATCTCCCCGGGAATGCTTCCTATTCTTAAGCTTTTTGCTACCGATATGCAGCCAGAATCAATGCCCATACATATTAACCAGTCTGTAATAGCGCTTAGCGGAACAGGAGAGGAAGACTCACCTTATCTAATAAATAATGAACAGGATATGGCTGTTTTTGCAACTCTTATAAACGACGGCGTTTCGCCTTATTCCGATACTGGAAAATGCTTTAAGCTACTCAATGACATTAATATGGAAAAGTATTCATCTGGCTCGGGCTTTAATCCTATAGGCAATGAAGAAAATAAATTTAGCGGTATATTTGACGGGAATGGAAAATCAGTTTTAAATATATCAATTAATCGTATAAATGAGGACTACCAAGGTTTTTTTGGTTATACGGATACGGCTGAAATAAATAACTTAAGTTTAACTAATTGCAAGATTTCTGGAAAAAACTTTGTAGGGGGATTAGTAGGTTACGGCTATTACACAAAGATAAACAATTGTTATGTTGATGGTTTTGTTGGTGGTATAAACTATGTTGGTGGATTGGCAGGATATGTTTTTACCTTGAGTAATGTAAACGGTTGTCTTTCAAAAGCCAATGTAGAGGGTGAGCTATACATTGGAGGAATTGCCGGTTATACAATTTATAATTGTTCGTTAACAAACAGCTATACGACTGGGAAAGTTAATGGAAACAGCTATATAGGTGGAATTGTTGGAAATTTAATTAATACAAGTTCAATATCGAACTGCTATTCAGCTTCTGAAATAACAGGTATTGAAAAAACAGGCGGGATTGCTGGAGAAATTAACAACAACTCTTCTATAAAAAATTGTGCCGGGCTTAATGTATTTATTGGAGGTGTATCAGATAACGGGCGCATAGCAGGAAGAAAAAACACCGGATCGCTTTCAAATAATATAGGCTTCGTAGGCGTTATTAATGGAAGCGGTAATTTTTTCAGCGGAAACGATGACGTTGATATTGACGGACAAGCTATAACTGCTGAAAGTATCATTGACGGATCACAATTATTTTCAAATCTATTTCCCCAGCCGGAATGGAAGTGGGTCTCAAATGGGCTACCTATGCTGAGTGGTATAAAAGACTCTTATCAATCTGCACAAATGCCATCGCATATTAAAGGCCTAAGGGGTAATGGAGATAGTATAAATCCTTATATAATTGACTGTGAAGATGATTTTGTTCTTATGGCAGGTCTAATAAATTATAATATCATACCATATTCAAATTCCAGCACGCATTACATAGTTACCAATACAATTGATTTGGAAAATATAAAATGGACTCCTGTCGGCACAGAAGAAAACCCTTTTAAAGGAAAGTTTAACGGAAATGGAAATGTCATTTTAAACTTGTACGTTAATAAGCAACAATTAAATAATCAGGGGCTATTTGGGGTTATAAGCGGGGCTTATATAGAAAATTTAGGCGTGAAAAATTGTTATGTGGCCGGAAACTTAAACACAGGAGCAATTGCAGGAATAACTTCTGGCAGCATCATAACAAACTGCTATACAACCGGGTGGGTTGCAGGTTCTATCAATACAGGCGGTATTACCGGGCTTGCTGACAATGGTTCTGAAATAAAGCATTGCTATTCTGCAGCTCAAATTGCAGGAGGTGACTACACAGGAGGAGTATCCGGTAATATAAATCTTGCAAAGATTTATGAGAGCTATTCCGTTGGGTTAGTAAAAGGTGATAATTATGTAGGAGGTCTTTCAGGAAGTATCGCTGAAAGTTCTATAATAAATTGCACTGCACTTAACCAGTCCGTAATAGGAACAAATAATACAGGAAGGATAACAGGTGGAATAACGGGAAACGGTGGGTTAGCCTGTTATGCCTATATGAACATGACCGGAGACAGCAGATATGAGCAGTTTTACTCTTTAGATACAGTAAACGTAGGGGTAAATAAAAAGCATGGTGAAAGCATTACAAATGACCAACTAACAGACAGTTTGTTTTGGCAAGGAATTTTTGGCTCACAGAACTGGATTATTAGTGACAAGAAGCTTCCTATTGTTAAAACATCACAGGGTATAGTTTTAGATGGACAAGAAAGTGCAATACCGTTTCATTTAGCAGATTACAGTACCGCTTTTGAACCGGTTTTGTCACCTCTAAAAATTGAAAGCTGCGAAGTAAATAATTCTGTTACTGTAAAATTAAGCGGAATAAATGTAAATGATTTTAAAGACACAAGCTGGTCAATTATTTCACCTGATTATGGGGTCACTCTTACATATAAAAGCAAAGAGGAAGCAGTTCTAAATATAGAGCCTGACTTTGTAGGAGAGGTTAAAGTCCGAATAGATACAACTGGAGTCGCTGCCGTTACTAAAGTGTTAAGCGTATATGTTCACATTCCTTACTCAGAAATTCCGGTACGCACCCTTTTATTTGGTTTTAAAGCTATTGATTTTGAACGTTTTATGAGTATGACTGATGAAGAAATAAATTCGAAATTCCCAAATACAAGCGAATATTATTTCAAAGACATTAACGGTAATTTCAGAAATAAAGATGGTGTGTTAGCCCCAAAAGAAGAGCTTCCGCCAGTTATTACATTTTTAAATTAATTTAGTTCTTTAAAAGTATAATTAGGAGGAATCTGAATGTTGAAAAGCTTCTTTTCATATTTATTGATTTTAGTAATTGTAGTAAGTTTAACAAACAATTATGTATATGGTGAAGAAATTTTACATGGAAGCGATGTGCAATTATTATCTCTTTTTCCGTTTGACCAGCCGGATTTTTTAGCAAAAGAGGTGTCACCAGGCACACATGAAAATGAATTATGCCTTCCTGATGAGATTATGGGAGCAACTTATAATGGAACAGTTCTGGTTAAAAATGTCGTATGGATAGCAGAGCCGGAATATAATCCGCTTGTTTACGGAGAATATGTATTTAAAGCTAAACTACCGGAAATATATAAATTTGATAAAGAGCTTATTGCTGTAATAACAGTAAAGGAACAATCAAAAACAAAATTTTCAAGCTTAATAATAGAACCTGCTGCTATTGAAATAGGTGACGCCGGACAGCTTCTTAGCTTTGCATCCAACTATAACCTCGGGTTTTTACACCATTTTTTAGCACTTAATGCAGAGTCCCCAATAAATGTTAAGTTAACAAAAGATATTGATTTTCACATGTTTTTTAATTCTAATACTGATATAAAATTTTCTCCTATAGGTCGTTTGAGCCTGAACATGCCTTTTATAGGTATTTTCGACGGTAATAATCACACTATTTCAAATTTATATATTAAAGAAACAGGAGCAAATAAAGCGGGTTTGTTCGGGGAAATCAGCGGTGATTCTACAATTGTTAAAAACGTTGGAATTATTAACTGCAGAATTGAGGGAAACGGTTTAGCGGGCGGAATAACAGGAACTATAAGCAAAAAAGCAAAGGTTGTTAACTGTTATGTAACAGGAGAAATTAGAGGCGGAGAAACGGGTGGGATTGCCGGATTAACCGACGGACTAAGCCTAATATCTAACTGTTATACAAAGGCAAATATTAACAGTTCTGGTTATGCAGGGGGTATATCTGCAAGAGTTAACGATAGTAGTGTTGTTTTAAATTGTTATTCTACAGGAAATATTAGCGGAGGCGGCTGGACCGGAGGCATAGCCGGGCGAGTTAACGATGAGTGTAAGATTGAAAGCTGCTATGCAACAGGAGGAATTCAAGGAACCGCTAATGTAGGAGGTATAGCCGGTGCTATCCATGAAAGCGCTGAATTAACAAAATGCATTGCGTTAAATACATATATAAAAGGTCAGTCAAGCGTTGGTAGGGTTTTGGGAATAAATTATGACAATAGCCAAAATCTCTTAAAGAATTGGGGACTTTACGGTATTAAGAATGGACTCGGGGTTTTAAATGCGAATGAAGGGGCAAATAATAACGATGGCGATACAAAGTTAGCTGTTCAGTTTAAGGATTTAAACACGTGGGGCGAAGTTCTACCAAGTGTAAGCTGGTTGTTAGATATGGAATCAATGCCGTTATTGTATAATACTGACAGTCAAACACTGTTAAACAGTCAAAATCCAACTATCCCTTCTCATATTTCAGGCTTAGCATTGGAATTTGAAGGAGGCGACGGAGTTAACTCACCTTTTGAAATAAACTCCGCATATCAATTAGTTAAATTGGCAGAGCTTGTAAATTCAAACGCTAAATATGGTATTAATAACGATGAATATTCAAATGCTTGGTATGTTTTAAAAGAAAATGTTGATTTTGAAAAGGTTGATGTTAATAAATTGTTTATCCCTATAGGAACAGAAGCAAACCCTTTTAAAGGAATTTTTGACGGTAACAATAAAACAATAAGCAATTTGACATACGAAAGTTCAGCGTTTAACACGGGTTTATTTGGTTGTATTAACGATGAATACGCCGTTGTAAAAGACTTAGGTATTATAAACTGTAATATAAACGGAAAAGCCTATACGGGAGGAATTGCAGGAAAAGTTACAAACGCTGAAAGAATATCAAATTGCTTTGTTATTGGTACAATTGTCGGAGAGATTAACACAGGCGGAATAGTAGGCGAAATATCTAACGTTTCTTCTATTAACGAGTGCTTTGTTAATGCAAAAGTTAAAGGAAGTACAAACGTCGGCGGAATTGCCGGAAGAGCCATTAATTCTATTATTAGTAATTCTTATACTGTTAATAAAGTTGAAGGCAATTCTGATGTTGGGGGAATAATTGGTGTTTTAAACAGCGGACAAGTGATTAGCTGCTATTCGGCAGGAGCGATTGAGGCGCAGTTAAACGCTGGAGGTATTGCTGGCACGGTTCAAAATAGTGCAACAATTTCCCAGTGTGCAGCGTTGAACCCAGCTATAACGACTAAAACTAACAATGGAAGAATTGCGGCAAGTATAAACTCAAGCACTTTAACCGGAAATATTGGTTTTGCCGGTACTGCATCAGATTTTAATTTAAATAAATTTAATGATATTGATGAAAATATAAAGAAAAACGGCTTAAGCGTAAATGCTGAAGAATTAAAGAGCCAAAGTGATACTGTGTTTCCGGCTGGGTTTCTAAGGTCTGAATGGATTTATGAATTTGGAACATTTCCTGTTCTTGCATCCATACCATCCGGCGTACAAAGCAATGTTTTACAAGAGCATATAGTTGACAGTGATAGTATATTCAGAGGAAACGGAACAATTACTACTCCTTATTTAATTACAACAGCGGATGAACTTGTCAGCCTTGCTTCATTAGTTAACAATGGCATTGGTAACAATAACGAATACTCAAAAGCTCATTATATGCTTATGAATGATATTGATTTAAGTAACTACACAAATTCAGACGGTAAAAACAGCTGGATACCTATAGGACAAGAAGGAAATGAATTTAAAGGTACTTTTGATGGAAACGGCTATATAATTTCAAATTTACTTATATCCCCTGATGTTTTGATAAATGCTAATAATTTAGGCTTATTTGGATATGTATACGGTGGAGTCATTAAAAACATTGGCATAAAAAGCTGTTCCATAACTGCATTAAGCAAAGCCGGTGCTGTTGCTGGAAAATTAGCAGGAGGCAGTATAGTAACAAATTGTTATGTAACAGGAATTATCGGCGGAGCCAGCCGAATTGGAGCAATAGCTGGAGAAGTTGAAGAAAACTCATCAATAAAAAACAGTTATGCAAAAGCTGATATAAAAAGTGGCACTGTTTACTTTGGCTCTGAAATTGGAAAGTATGCAGGAGGAATAGCTGGTGTTATATCAAATTCTGTAATTGAAAATTGCTACGCAACAGGAAAAATTTCCGGGACATCATTTGTAGGGGGCATTGCTGGTTATGCCGCATTTGGCTCTAAGGTTGCAAATTGCATCGGGATGAATGAAATAGTTAAAGGTTCTGAAGAAACACGGCGTATTGTCGGCAAACTAGATAATAGTACAATCAACGGAAGCTATGGATTTATTAATACGGCTTCAAACGATGAAAAAACTAAATTCTTCCAATCGGAGGAAGAGTTTGTCGGGTTAACAAAATCAAACGGTGAAGGCTTAACAAAAGCGCAAATTGCTGATGTATTATTTTTGAAAGGTGTTTTAAATGGAAATTGGAGTTTTGAAAACAACTCATACCCTTTGGTTTTAGTCAACGGAAGCAACGAAAAAGCTTTAAGAGGGCAAAATGAAGAGTTAGATATTTATTTGCGTGACTATTTAAGTGAAAGCGAAAATATATCTTTTGGACCTGCAAAAACGGAATTGGGTTATGAAATCTCGGAACAATTTGTGAATTATACATTAAATATACAAAATGGCAGCTATGGAAGTGTAAAATGGTCCATCAATAATACTAACACGTCTTTTACACCGCTAATAAAGCCTATAGACAATGACGATAAAAAAGCCGTCTTAACAATACCAGCAAAATATGTTGGTGTAATAGAAGTTAAAACTGTTACAACAGGATTGACACAATTAACTGAAACAGGTACAGTTAAAGTAGAAGTGCTAAAACCCAACGCAAGCATTGCCAGTGGAGAAGTTGATGGTAATACAGCCGTAAAACTAGCATCCGATACAGAAGATACTGTTATTTATTACACATTAGACGGTTCAATTCCTACAATTGGAAGTACTAGATTCACAGAAAATATTATTATTGATAAATCCGTTACGGTTAAAGCAATCGCAGTTGTTGAAAACAGTGTTAGCAGCGAAGTTTCTGAGTTTAATTATACTGTAAAAGTTTCAGGAGTTTTTTTGTCAAAGGCTCATATGCAAATTGCCACAGAAACTTCTGAGAAAATTGATGTATTAATTACGCCTGAGGGCGCTTCAAATAAAAAAGTTATTTGGAGCAGCAGTAATAATGATGTTTGTACAGTTGATGATAGCGGCAATATTGCAGGCGTTTCTGTCGGAAGCGCTATCATTACTGCAATATCCGAAAACGGTGCGAAGCAGGCGATTTGTGATGTTAGTGTTTTACAAGGATATGATATTACAATAAACAATGTTGGCAACGGTAATGCGCAAGCTTTTCCAAGCCGTGCAAGTGCCGGGAAAACTATTAATTTAACAGCTGTTCCGGGTAACGGTTATCATTTAAAACAATGGCAAGCGGAAGGCAGCGGTTTTATTATTAATTCAAACCGCTTTACGATGCCCTCAAAAAATGTGGTTATTAACGCAGTATTTGAAGCAAATCCTCCAAATACATACTCTGTAACTGTAGAAACTGACGGTAACGGTTCATGCGTAGCAACGCCAAGTTTTGCCGCAGCCGGAACAAGGGTTAATTTAAAATCCTTTTCTAATGTTGGTTATCATTTTGAATACTGGGAGGTTAAGAGTGGAAACATAATTATTGACAACAACAGTTTTACTATGCCGGCAGGTAATGTAGTAATTAAAGGACATTTTGAATCGGATAACATAGAGCAAGAAAGAGGCAGATGCAGTATAATAAGAGTAGTTAGCCCGGCGGATGCTACTTTTAATGGGGATAAAAAAACAATTGAGTATACGGTTTCACCTGAAATCACCGAATTATATATAAATGTTGAAACAGACCCAATGTCTCAATGGAAACTGTTTTCAGACCCAATGTGCTTAAATGAAATACAAAATAAAACAGTTAATACCACGTTTAATGAAAATGTAGACGAGATTGCTGCTTATATAAAAGTTATTTCGGGCGATGGCTTACATTACAAGATTTATGCAGTAATTATTGATTTTAGCCCTCCTTTTGTAACTCAAGAGCCTATGCTTAATATAGAATTTAAGGATGGTGGCGGAACAAAAGGCGGCACGCTACAATTTACTGCTCGGCCAGGAACTGTTTTGCTTGATACAAAAAGACACGAATTTGCAATAGTAAACGCCGATATTTTAGACCCGTTAAATCCACCTCTTGACGGTAAGACAAAAAAACCACCTTTTAAATGGGTTAAGCTGAAAGGGGTTAACAGCAATATTGCGGCAAATGCTAATCAAGTTTTCTATGTAAGAGAAACAAAGGGAAAAGGCGTTGCGCCAGAGATAATACTAAAAAAACCAATATGGACAAGCCATATTTCTAACCCTGCGCCGCCAAAAGTGAAATTAACTTCAAAAGCAACTGGAATTTTTGGGGAGACTTCAATAAACTTTGGGGCGTATTATAAGGATGCAGAGTTTATTTTTACAGGAGACGAACCAGACAAATACATAAGCTGCGGTGAAAACCCTCCCGGAACAAGTGAGAAAAAGGCTTTTTCTTTAACATATGGAATTCCTTATTTAAATGATAAATATTTATTTGAAGGAATAGGTTATGCGTTAGCAAGAACAAAGGAAATACAAGGAAAAATGCCTCCGTCAAACCCTACAAAAAGTATTAAAATTATTGTTTCACCTGAACCTCCTTCTGGAATTGTATTTAAGTTAGAAGATGGCACAAAACCTACATTGAAAAAATTGACTTTAAAATCAGTTAATGGGGTAAAACTTACTGATTTAGAGTATACTTTAGCAACTCCCTCCAAGGAGCATGAAAAGTTTATAGATAAAAAAGAAAAGTTAAAATGGAGTAAAATAAAAAAGCCTAATACACTCTACGAAACAGTTATAGATAATATTAAAATTTCTGACGGACATGTGGTGTATGTTCGTTATTACTCAGGAAGTAGAGAGCTTAAAGGTTTTGTTGCATCTGAGGTTTGCGAAGCAGCAATTGAATAAGAGCTTTTCTTTAATTAATTTTTTTGGTATTTTTTTGGGATTTATGCCGTAGTGTGCAGAAGCGGCGACGAAGCATGCTCGACAGCATGTACGCAAAAAGCCGTTGACAAAGCAATGCGGCAAAAAAGCAAAAAAATACTAAAAAGTTAATTTAGGGATAAGCTCTAAGTTTTAAGTTAATATATTTTTTGATGAAGTAAAATAAAACCCACTTATTCACTTAAACGTCAAAAATTATTGTTTTATCAATTTTTTAAAGTGGGCTTTGGCAGGATTATACCCCTTATGTTAAGCTCCGTGTTACAGCACGGATCAAAGGAAAAGCATCATATAAAAGGATTTTTACCAATGTGAAGAAGATTTAAACGGAAGGTAAAGCTACTTCTATCATTCCTGCCAGAGATGACAGAGTTCATGAGATTCGTCATAATGCAATGGGGAAGTTTATTGTCTATATAATGGGGTTAAAACCCTCTCCTTTCAGGCGAAACCTTTAGGTTAACCTGCTAAATGAGGATTAAATTAGAGGGTGAATATCCGACCGTGTAAATGGTAACAATATCCATAAAAAAATCTGAAGGTTATTATCAATGAAAACATCAAAGAACATTTTAACGGAGAAAGAAATGGAACTTGTGAGCCTGCTAATGCAGGATTGTCAAACCACGGGAGATATTCAGTCAAAGTTAAACCGCCTTTTTGCTGGAACAATTGATCAAATGCTTGAAGTTGAAATGGACGAACATCTATAGCTATTTGCAAAAACATAAACAGCTATGTTTTGTCAAATTGCTCTACAACTCACTCTTTCTTGATAATCCCCGTAAAATAAAGGCTTTTATGGTGCTGAACAACACAATATCGCAAGGGATAAAAAGCTATAAAATGTTGATGTTACAATACAAATAATCTCACTTTTTGAAACTAAGAGCTTATCCCTAAATTAATTAGGGATAAGCTCTTTCTCTTGATTACATAATAATTATTATATTTTCAGGCAACCTCTAAAAACCCGCTTTCGTCGGATTTTTGAGCAAATTTTTCGTTTGGCAAGGAAACGCAGCACCTTAGCGCAAACACCGCAGGCGTTTAGTGATTTATTTGACTCATTTGAGCTATTTGCAAAAACATAAACAGCTATAATCTCTATTGTATTTTTATAATAATTTCCCCATCAGAAACATCAATTTCCGCAAAACCGCCCTTTGCAAGCTTTCCAAACAAAACCTCGTCCACAAGCTTGCTTTTTATATCTTTTTCTACTGTTCTTATAATTTCTCTTGCGCCAAACTGCTCAGAAAAACCCTTTTCGGCAATAAAATTAAGTGCCACTTCAGTAGCTTCAATCACCACGTTTTTATCTTTTAGCCTGCCACAAAGTTTACTTATAGCCTTTTTAGCTATTAGAATTGCCATGTCTTTATCAACATGCCTGAAAACAACTATTTCATCAAGCCTATTACGAAATTCCGGGCTGAAAATATTTTCAACGGCTTTGTCTATTGCTTTTGAGCTTTCCCGCTTTTCGTCGTAACCAATAATTCTCCTGCCAATTTCTTTTGCTCCGGCATTGCTTGTCATAATTAGTATAACATTGCGAAAATCCGCTTTTTTACCGATATTATCCGTAAGTGTACCGTAATCCATAATTTGTAAAAGAACGTTATAAATGTCGGTATGAGCCTTTTCAATTTCATCAAGAAGCAAAACGCAATGAGGAGTTTTGCGGATGGCTTCCGTTAATAACCCACCCTCCTCAAAACCAACGTATCCCGGCGGAGAGCCGATAAGGCGTGCAACCGAATGTTTTTCCTGATACTCACTCATATCATAACGCAAAAGCTTTATATTTAAATGCTCTGCAAGCTGCTTGCAAACCTCTGTTTTGCCAACCCCTGTTGGGCCCACGAACAAAAGGCTTGCAACTGGCTTTTCTCTTTCGTTAAGCCCAGAGCGAGAAGCCTTTATAGCACTAACCACAGTATTTATAGCTTCGTCCTGCCCAAAAATGTTATCACTCAATTCGCTCTTTAAGTTTTTCAGCTTATCCGTTTCACTGCCGGAAATGCTTTTTACAGGCACTTTTGCTATTAATGCCACTGTTCTTTCAATATCCTTTTCTTCAACTGCTATTGCGGTACAGGAAGAGGAATTCATACGCAAAAAAGCCCCTGCTTCATCTAATACGTCTATTGCTTTGTCAGGCATTGCTCTGTCGTTAATGTGTTTATCTGCTAGCTTGCATGTAAGCTCAATAATTTCCTGGGAATAACTAACGTTATGGTAATTCTCATATTTTTGCTTTATACCTAATAATATTTTTATGCTTTCGTCTATATCCGGTTCTGGGACATCAATTTTTTGAAAGCGTCTTGTAAGTGCCCTGTCTTTTTCAAAATATTTCTTATATTCCTCGTATGTTGTTGAACCAATAAATTTAATATGCCCTTTGGCCAAAAAAGGCTTAAAAATGCTAGAAGCATCCATTCCGCCTCCTGAAACAGAGCCAGCCCCTACTACAGTGTGAATTTCATCTAAATATATAATTGGATTTTCATATTTTGATATAATATTTACAAGCTTTACTAAACGCTCCTCAAAGTCCCCCCGGTATTTTGTGCCGGCTAATAAAAGCCCTAAATCAACATAAAAAATTTGAGCGTTTTTAAGCTTCTCAGGAATGTTTTCTTTACTATTAACCCTTTGGGCAAGCCCTTCAACAATTGCGGTTTTGCCAACGCCCGGGTCTCCAACGTGAACAGGGTTGTTTTTAAGCCGCCTGCACAAAACCTGAATTGTTCTTTCCAAAATATCCTCTCTGCCAACAAGCGGATCTAATTGCCCCGCTTTTGCTTTTAAAACAAGTTCAGTAGTAAAGCTTTTTAAAAACACTGTATCTTCGTCGTCCTCTGTTTCCTTTTCCTCATTTTGAACTTCTGTTTTTACAGCAACAGCTTTTAAAATAGAAATTCTGTTAACCCCGTTTTTTAATAATATATAAGAAGCAAAAGACTGGGGAAGGCTGTATATGGCAATAAAAATGTTTGATAAAAACACAACTTCGCTGCCGTTTATATGAGCCTGAGCCATTGCAAGCTCGAACATCTTTACAAATTCATATGAATCTACAGGGTTTTCAGAAACGTTTTTCGGAATATAATTTTCAAAATAATCCAGCAATTCTTTTTGAATTTCCTGCAAATTTCCGCCGCATGAAACAATTAAATCTTTTCCTGCTTCAAACATTAATGCAGCATATAAAAAATGCTCCGGGGTAATATATTCATGGTTTTGAATCCTTGCTTCGTTAACCGCAACAGCATAAACTTGATTGCAAATATTATCTAATTTCATTAAACCTCTTCCTCTAAAGTTAATTTCAAGGGAAATCCTCTTTCATTAGACATTTGATCTGCCTGCATTTTCTTTGTTGCAGCAATGTCATATGTATAGACGCCCGCAACGCCTTTTTCATTGTTATGAACTTCAAGCATAATGCTGGTAGCTTCAAAACTATCTTTATGAAAAACTTTCATCAGTACCGAAACAACAAAATCTGTAGTCGTAATATCATCATTATGCAAAACAACCTGGTACATTTTTGGTCTTTGCCATTTACTAGCCGTGTTTATTTCCTTTTCAATACTTACGTCAATTTTGCCCGGCATTTTATCCCTCCCTTTTTTATGCTTGCTTTTTTGTCCTAATCTGTTACAATAATGTATATAAAATACTTATTTATTGAAAGTGAGAACAATATGGAATATTTAGAGCTTGCAAACACGCTGTCTAGCCAGTTTGAAGAGCTTTTCGAGCATAACTTTAAATCTATTAAAGCAAGAAGCAAAAAAAAGCTTTTAAAATATATGCTGTCTTTTTATAGAAAATGGCTATATTCCACACTTGTGGAAAACGCCATTGTTTCCCCTGCCTTTTTATCAGAAGCGTTATTAAAAGACAACGAAAAGTATCCTGTTATTATTCCAAGCCCGGAATCCTTTGACAAATTGGCAAAATTAAACTTTAATACTTTGTATTATAGCCTTGAAGAGCACATTATAATACAGGATTTAAAAATTATGATATCATCTTTTATGCCCGATTTTGAGCTGGACGAATATAACTGTTTAACCGAAGAGCACGAGTTAATGCTTATGGAAAAATTAAGTATAAAAGACCCTTTTTATGTTGAATATTTACTGTTAATTTGCATTAACTTAAATATTATAAAAAAAATACCGTCTATACATTCTAATCGTGCGCAGGTTTCAAAGCAGTATGACGTTTTATTTTCTAAAAATCCTAAAGAAATTTTAAGCGTATTAATAGATTCTGCTGTTAATATTGCAGTTAGCTTTATAAATGAAATTATACCTGTAAATAACATTGTTGACAATAACTATATTATAAATTTGTTAAAAAATCCTGTTTCTACTGAAGATATTTTTAAAGCACTATACGGTTCTTTGGAACCTTATATTAAAAAATATATGGAATACAATGACGAGGACATAGTAGATGAGATGTATGCAGTTATTGTTTCAAGCACATTCCATTTAGGTATAATTATTGATAAATATTTTTTTACACCCTTTGGATTTTATTTCAAGCTAATAACACCAATTTATTTGCTAAAACACGATATGCATGAAGAAATGCTATTCGCCTTAGAAGCTATTAATAATGACGACGGATTAAATATAGCTATGTTTTCGCCCTGCTCTTCTTATAACTTAACAAGCCTTGGGCAAACATATTTCGGAGTAAAAGATAGCTTTACGCTTAAAAGCGATACCACAGAAGTTTCTAATGATATGTTGCTTCTAAATTTAAAAAATAAAAACTATGAATTTTTAACTAAAGTTTTTAATAACAGCAGCTTAACAAGAGATGATAATATTGTCCAAATTAAAATTGCTCTTAGTGATTTTAAAGTTTATTGGAAAAAACTAGAGATATACGACGACTCATATTTAAAGAGCATTTATTCTATTATATGCGATGAATTCGGCTTTGAACGCAACAATAAATATTGCTTTTATACGGATTTAACCGAAAATCCATTTTCAAAATATTCATCACCCGAGTTAAAAGCAAAGGGAAAAAGCACCGAGCATGTGTTACTAAAAGATTTAAACATAAAAGCTAAAGATAAATTTATATTAATTATTTATGACACTTATTCACCAATAACTAATATAACCCACAAATCAATAAAACTTGAGCTTGAAATTACCAAATCCGTACAAATGAACAAAAACCTTTATTATCCACGTATTTCAAATTCTTCTGCTAAATTTAAAGAATTTGAACTTGATTGGCCGTTTAATTAAAGAAAGATGTATTAAGGCGTATGCTATTACAGCATACGCCTTAATAATTATTCTATGTCTTCTGGAACAGGCATTCTTTCATTTAATGGAATTTTTGTGTACCACCATCCAAAAATCCGAGGCAACGCCACGCAAACTATTGTTATTGCTAAATAAATGCCTACAAATGCCCAATGTGCGCCGCCTAAAAGCATAGCAGGCCCAGATGCCCAGGCGAACACTTCAATAGGGGTGTTAAGCGGCCCTGTTATTGCTGTGTCATTTAAAGTTTTAGATTTATTTTCAGGGTCTACAATTCTTAAAAGAGTTAAACCTATTGCGAATACACCAGTGGAATAACCGCAAACAAAGATACTTCTTTCAAACCAGCTTTCATTATTCATAGCAGGCCCAAGAACACGCATTCCTAAGAATACAATTATCATACCGCAAATTGTGAAAAGTAATAATGGTACTGCATATTCAACGATAACTGCAATTTTAATTGATGCAACCCCGAAGAAAACCAAAAAGTCTGTAGCGGCGCTCCCTATACGTGTTACAATGCGGCTGTCTACATATTTGTAAATGCCTTTTTTACGCTGTCCGCCAAGAACGAAGAACAAAACAAGTGCCACAACGAAAGCTACCGTAAAAGTTGGTAAATCCAAATTCCAAGTTTTAGCAATCCACTGATTAAGTAAATAACCAAGCCCTGCCGGTACTAATATAAGCCCAAAGTGGAAAGCCAGCGGGTCTAAAGCAACTGATGATAAAGTTTCAAGACCCATGGATTGTCTTTTCACCGGCTCAATTAACCCGGTTCTTAAGTCGTCAGTAATAGCGGAGAAATCTTTAACATATTGGGTATGCCCTTTTTTGGTAGCCCATTTTATAAACAGAAGTCCGCCAAAAATACCTGTTAAGATACCAATTGTTGCAAATGTCATAGCTAAATCTGTTGCAGCAGGCCAGCCTAATTTTTCAAATGTGCTTCCAACAGCGGCTGCCGTGCCGTGACCGCCGTAAAACCCGGCTGCAAGTAATATACCGAAACCATAGTTGATTTCAGGAAAAACTTTCGATACAATTAAAATACCAAAAATTATAGGAATGCACATTTGCACTGCCAGCACAAATATTTTGTAAAAAGCGTAAGAACCCATACGTTTTAAATCACTTTTCATACTATTCGCTGAAAAATGAAAACCGTTTATACCTACAGATGCGAATACTAAAATTGTAATAACCCCGGCGTAAGATGAAATGCTTTCAGAAAAAGGAAGCCAAGCTAAAACGTTTGGCCCAAACAACAACCCGAAAAAACCTGCCAATAAACTGGCCGGGATAAAACTGCTTTGAATAAATTTTACTTTTGCTCTTAAAAATTGGCAAATAAGTATTAGTAGTGAAGCAAAGCAAAAATCCAACATTAAGGAATTTGCAGTCATAATGTATTACCCCCCTTACTATATTTTTAAAATAAATTCAACTTAACGCCGATATTATCTTTTAATGCATTTTGATAAACTTCATAAGCCCATGCAATGTCTTCTACGCACATACCGTCTGTTATAAAAATAATGTTTTCCTTGTCGCTTTGCCGCCCTGTATGTTTACCTGCCACAACATCACCTAAATTAATTACTTTTTCAAGAGGCAAAATTCCGCCAAAAACATAATCCATCAAAGAGCCGCAAATACCGCTGTTGTTATTAGCGAATCCTCCAGGAAGGCTTTGCTGCTCTTCTTTGTATGCTTCATACATTTTCCAGTTGTCAACCACTATAGTTTGGCTTGTGAAAAATTCTTTTGTCATATCTGCGCTGCCAGGAAGCAAAACTAAAACGCCAGGTTTAACCCACTCTTCTGGAAGTTCGGGAGATTTTTCTCCGGCTGTTGCGAAATTTAATATGTCTGAGTCTCTTATAGCTTCTTCCAGTGTGTTCACTGTATATGCCTTTACTCCGTAAGTTTGGCTTAATTCATTAGCTACAGATTTTGCCAAATCACTTGAAATGTCATATATTTTAACTTCTTCTAGGCTTTTGCAGGTTTCTAAAATAGATCTTGCGCAAGATTTACCAATAACCCCAACGCCAATAAGCCCTAAGACTTTTGAATCCTTTTTAGCCATATACTTTGCCGCAACTCCCGGTACAGCACCTGTTCTTACGGCTGATAAAATATTGGCAGACATTAAAACAAGCGGAGCCCCGGTATCAGGGTCGTTTAGCATACAGGTTAAAATGGAACGAGGCAATTCTTTTTCTTTGTTTGCCATGTTAGAGCCGTACCATTTTTGCCCGCAAACATTGTATCTGCCTCCTAAATAACCAATCAGCGCCATAAAACGTCTGTCTGCTCCTTTTATGGGCATGTTTTTAAACGGAGTGCTTTCAGGAAAATAAATTTTCATGCCATGGGAATTGTGGTTTGCCCCTCCCATGAGATAATCTCCTTCGCCAAGTAATCGGAACATTTCCTCCATAACTTCCACGCAGCGAGGTAAATTGTCCACCCCGGCTTTTAAAGCATCGGCCTCATTTAAATAAAGAAAATCAATTGTTGGCCTCATAAAATTCTCCTTTCAGTTAACCTAATAAATTTTTTATATTTATGTCTATTTTAACTGTGGAAAACCACCAATTCAATACACAACTTGTGTAAAAACTGTTGATAAAGTGCCATTAAATAAGCGCATTTTATCAAAATATACTTAAAGTTTGACATTTCAACAAAAAAGTGCCGTAAAAACGGCACTACCTCTATAAACGAGCCGTAATTACGGCATGTCATTTTTCGCTCCCGATGG
>CAZJGG010000035.1:0-31380 GCA_964545475.1 uncultured Eubacteriales bacterium
CATTAATTAGCCTTTTTGGCGTTATACGGAGTGTTTTTAATTGTTTGACATTGATGCGGAATTAAAAAAATTGCCCCAAAAGCCGGGGGTTTATATAATGAAAGATGCCACCGACAAAATTATTTACGTCGGCAAGGCTATTAATTTGCGCAACCGGGTAAGGCAATATTTTCAGCCTTCCAGTGCGCAAAATAATAAAGTAATGAGCATGGTGCCAAACATTGCGGAATTTGAGTATATTGTAACGGACAACGAACTTGAAGCCCTTATTTTGGAATGTAACTTAATTAAAAAGCACAGACCAAAATATAATGTAATGCTTAAAGACGATAAGACCTACCCGTTTTTAAAGCTTACTATAAACGAAGCTTTTCCAAGACTGTTTGTTACAAGAAATCACGCTAAGGACAGGGCAAAATATTTCGGGCCTTTTACAAGCAAACAAGCCCTTGATGAAGTTGTTGATGTTGTAAATAAAATTTGGCGTTTAAGAAGATGCCAGAAAAAACTTTCCCAACAGCCGGTTAAAGAAAGACCATGCCTTAATTATTACATTGGTCAGTGCCATGCGCCTTGCAATTTGCTTATAAATAAAGAGGAATACGGCAAAATGGTGCAGGAAGTTATTTCGTTTTTAAACGGAAAAAGCGGCGATGTTGTTAAAAAAATGGAAGCAGAAATGCTTGAATATTCCGAAAACTTAGAATTTGAAAAGGCGGCTGAATTAAGGGATAAAATTAATTCCGTAAAAAGGCTAGATGAAAAACAAAAAATTGAGGGCGACCCCGGAGACGACAAGGACGTTATCGCTTTTGACACAAAGGACGATAACGCCCTTGTTCAAATCTTTTTTATAAGAAGCGGAAAAATGACCGGCAGGGAACATTTTATGATGTCTGGCACTAATTCCCTTTCTAAAGAAGAAATTATGACGGAGTTTATAAAGCAGTTTTACTCCGATACGACTTTTATTCCAAAGGAAATAGTTGTTGAAGCGGATATTTTTGATAAGGCTACCATTGTTGATTATTTATCAAAACTTAAAGGCGCAAACGTTACAATAACACTGCCCCAAAGGGGCGAAAAGCTTCATCTTGTGGAAATGGCATCTAAAAACGCAAAACTCAGCCTTGAGCAGTTTGGTGAAAAAATAAAGAGAGAAACAGAAAAAACAGTAGGAGCTTTGCTTGAACTTAAACAAGCTCTTGATTTAAGACAAGATATTGACCTAAACCGCATTGAAGCTTACGATATTTCCAATATACAAGGCTTTGAATCGGTTGGTTCAATGATTGTTTTTGAAAAAGGCAAGCCTAAACGAAGTGATTACAGAAAATTTAAAATAAAGACAGTCCGTGGGGC
Organism: uncultured Eubacteriales bacterium; assembly: GCA_964545475.1. Lineage (GTDB taxonomy): Bacteria > Bacillota > Clostridia > Lachnospirales > JAISER01 > CAZJGG01. The sequence goes on from CAZJGG010000035.1 coordinate 1,363, forward strand.
TGATGATGTTAAAAGCATGGAAGAAGTTTTGACAAGACGCCTTATGCGGTATAAAATGGAAACTGAAAGCGGAGAAGCCATGCCAAAATTTGCAACACTTCCTGATGCCATTTTTATAGATGGTGGGGCAGGGCAAGTTAACGCCGCTTTAAAAGTGCTTCGCAAAATGAACATGTTTATGCCTGTATGCGGCATGGTTAAAGACGATAGGCACAGAACAAGAGGGCTTTTGTATAACGATAAAGAAATTTTATTCCCGGCAAATTCCGAGGGTTTTAAGCTTGTTACAAGAATTCAAGACGAAGTCCATAGGTTTGCCATTGAATACCACCGGAAGCTAAGGGAGAAAACCCAGGTGCGCTCTTTGCTTGACGACATTAAAGGCGTTGGAAACACCAGGAGAAAAGCTCTTATTAAGCATTTCGGAGATATTGAGGGCATAAGAGACGCTAGCATTGAGGAATTAACAGAAGTTAAAACAATGAACGCTTTATCGGCTAAGGCTGTTTATGATTTTTTTCATACAATACCAGAAATAGAATAAAAGGATAGAACAAAAGAGGTGTAATATGTCTAAGTTTGTTCACTTGCATGTACATAGCGAATACAGCTTGTTGGACGGTTCCGCCAAAATTAAAGAGCTAATTGCAAGAACGAAAGAGCTTGGCATGGATTCTATAGCCATAACCGACCACGGCGTTATGTACGGCGTAATAGATTTTTATAAAGAAGCTGTTTCAAAAGGAGTTAAGCCTGTTTTAGGCTGTGAGGTTTATGTTGCCACAGGCTCTCGCTTTCAAAAAGAAAGTGTTAAGGAAAATTATTACCACCTTGTTCTTTTGGCTGAAAACAACGTGGGTTATCACAATTTATTAAAAATTGTATCAAAAGGCTTTACAGAGGGGTTTTATTACAAGCCTAGAGTTGATCTTGAGGTTTTGCGGGAATATAGCCAAGGGCTTATTGCATTAAGCGCCTGTTTAAGCGGAGCGGTTGCAAGAAATCTTTTGCGAGTGTCTTATGATAAAGCGTTGGAGCAGGCTCTAATTTATGATGAAATTTTTGGTAGGGGCAATTTTTATTTAGAGATTCAAGAACACGGTTTAAGAGAACAAAAAGATGTTAACACACAGCTTATTAGAATGAGCCGTGAAACAGGCATACCATTAGTTGCCACAAACGATTTGCATTACACATATAAAGACGATGCTGTTGCCCATGAACTGCTTCTTTGCATTCAAACAAATAAAACAATTAACGACGAAGACAGAATGGTTTACGAGGGACAGCAGTTTTATTTAAAATCTCCGGAAGAAATGGAAGCATTGTTCCCTTACGCTAAAGATGCCATAGAAAATACAGGCAAAATTGCTGAAAGATGCAACGTTGAAATAAAGTTTAATGAATATAAGCTTCCAAAATATGAATTACCAGCCGGGAAAGAAGCTTACGGATATTTACGGGAGCTTTGCTTTGAAGGGCTTAAAAACCGTTACAGCGTTGTAACTGATAGTCTTAAAGAGCGTATGGAATATGAGCTTTCTGTTATTAGTGAAATGGGCTTTGTTGATTATTTCTTAATTGTTTGGGATTTTATCCGCTTTGCTATTCAAAAAGGCATAATGGTTGGGCCGGGTAGGGGAAGTGCCGCAGGAAGCCTTGTGTCTTACTGCCTGAGAATTACCAACATTGACCCTACTAAATATAATCTTATTTTTGAAAGGTTTTTAAACCCGGAAAGAATATCCATGCCGGATATAGATATAGATTTTTGCTATGAACGCCGTCAAGAGGTTATTGATTATGTTATTGAGAAATACGGAGCAGACCATGTTGCCCAAATAATAACCTTTGGAACAATGGGGGCAAGGGCTGTTATTCGTGATGTTGGACGAGCCTTAGCAATGTCTTATTCGGACGTTGACAGAATTGCCAAAATGATTCCTTTTGCTATCGGAATGAATATTGAAAAGGCTTTGGAAATGAACCCGGAGCTTAAAACAGCTTATGACAGTGAAGAAGACACAAATAAATTAATACAAATGTCTTTAAGGCTGGAGGGGCTTCCGCGCCATTCTTCAACCCACGCCGCAGGGGTTGTTATTTGCGACAAGCCTGTAACAAACCATGTTCCCCTAAACACCAACGACGGAGTTATTACTACCCAGTTCCCTATGAACACGCTAGAAGAGCTTGGGCTTTTAAAAATGGACTTTTTGGGTTTACGAACTTTAACGGTTATTCAAAATGCAGTAAACGAAATAAAGCGCAACCATAATATAGAAATCGACATTGATAATATAGATTTTGACGATAAAAGTGTTTTCGAGCTTATATCCCATGCAAAAACCGAAGGCATTTTCCAGCTTGAATCCAGCGGAATGAAAAGCTTTATGAAGGAGCTTCAGCCGGAAAATTTAGAGGATATAATCGCCGGAATTTCCCTTTTCCGTCCGGGGCCTATGGACTTTATTCCAAAATATGTTAGCGGTAAGCGTGATAAAAATAACGTTAAGTATACTCATGAGTCACTAAAGCCCATATTAAACGCTACATATGGCTGTATTGTTTACCAGGAGCAAGTTATGCAAATTGTTAGGGAGCTTGCAGGGTACAGCCTTGGCAGAAGTGACCTTGTGCGCAGGGCCATGAGTAAGAAAAAAGTCTCTGTTATGGAGCAGGAAAGAAAAAACTTTATTTTCGGGCTGGAGGGCTCTGTGCCTGGGTGTATTAAAAACGGAATACCCCAAAATATTGCCGAGAAAATATTTGATGAAATGACCGATTTTGCCAAATACGCCTTTAACAAGTCTCATGCGGCGGCTTACGCTGTTATAGGTTATCAAACGGCATGGTTAAAAGTTTATTACCCCATTGAATTTATGGCGGCACTTTTAACTTCTGTTATGGACAATTCCTCAAAAGTTGCCGAATATATTTACGAATGCAAAAAAATGGGCATTTCAGTAGTTATACCAGATATTAACAACGGTTTTGGGCATTTCAGCGTAGACAGAGAAAAAGGGGTAATCCGCTTTGGGCTTTGCGCAATTAAAAATGTCGGCAGAAATATAATTGACGAAATTGTTAAGGAAAGAGAACAAAACGGCAAATTCGCTTCTATGACGGATTTTTTGACGAGACTTTTAGATAAGGATCTAAACAAGCGTTCAATCGAGGGCTTGATTTTTGCCGGGGCTTTTGATACTTTCGGAGGAAAACGGGCACAATACATGCAAGCTTATAAAACCGTTTTAACAAGCCTTAGCAATGCAAAAAAAAGAAACTTAAGCGGTCAAATAAGCCTATTTGACGTAAGCGGAGAAGAAAAAAAACAAGAAAGCGTTTCAGATATTTTGCCGGATATTAAAGAATTTGGCTTAAAAGACCTTCTTTCATACGAAAAAAATGCATTAGGTATTTATTTAAGCGGTCATCCTCTTTCAGAATATGCTTCATTTTTAGATAAGCATGTTAACACAACGAGCCTTGAACTGCAGTCAGCCTCAGAGGCTGGAGAAGCAGGAGAGGGGGGCTTTGATGCTTCCTCTATTGAGGACGGAAAAATTGTTTCCGTAGGCGGTATTATTATTGCTAAATCTGTAAAATATACTAAAAACAATAAACCTATGGCCTTTCTTACTATTGAGGATTTGTACGGTACAATAGAAATTGTCGTGTTCCCTCAAACATACGAGAAATATTCCGGGCATTTAAACGAAAATCAAATTATTGCGGTAAACGGAAGAGCAAGCGTTAAGGAAGACGAGGACACGAAAGTTGTTTGCAATAATATTATGGTTTATACAGAAAGCGAACCTTCTTCGGATTATGTTTTATGGCTTAAAATTCCGTCGGGCTCTGTAAAGAAAATTTCACTTGACGATATTACCGATATTTTATTATTATTTAAGGGAAATATTACCGTAATGGTATATGACGAAACAAGAAACGAAAAATTAAGGCTAAATAATCAATTTTACGTAAGATATGACGAAGAGTTATTTGAAAAGCTAAAAAACTTGTTAGGTCAAGATTGTGTAATATTAAAACAAATAAAATAAGGGGTGTATTATGCGAAAAACTAAAATTGTAGCAACGCTGGGGCCCGCTAGCAACGATGTTGAAACTATAAAGGGACTTATAAACGCTGGAATGAACGCAGCAAGAATAAACTTTTCTCACGGAACATATGAAAGCCACAAAGAAACAATTGATAAGCTTAAACAGGCAAGGGAAGAACTTCATGCCCCTGTTCCGCTTATTCTTGATACAAAAGGACCAGAAATAAGAATAAAAACTTTTTCTACAGATAACGTATATTTAAAGCAGGGCAACTCTTTTACTTTAACAACTGACGATATTGTAGGAGATGAAACAAAAGTTGCCGTAACATACTGCGATTTGCCTAAGGATGTTTCCGAGGGCGGAAGAATATTAATAGACGACGGTCTTGTAGAGCTTAAAGTTAAAAAAATTAAAGGCAGCAACATTGAATGTGAAATTATAAACAGCGGATTCTTAAGCTCTCGCAAAGGTGTAAACGTTCCGGACGTTTACGTTAACTTGCCCTCTATGACGCAAAAAGACATAGAGGACATAAAGTTCGGTATTGATCAAGGGTTTGACTATATAGCAGCATCATTTATACGTTCTGCCAACGATGTTTTAGAAATCCGTGAGATTTTGGAAGAAAACGGCGGAAAAGATATTATGATTATTGCAAAAATTGAAAGCCGTGACGGCGTAAACAATATTGACGCAATACTTGAACTTGCCGACGGTATTATGGTTGCCCGTGGTGATTTAGGTGTGGAAATACCTCCGGCGGAAGTGCCCCTTGTTCAAAAGATGCTTATTAGAAAAGCAAACCAAATGGGCAAACCTGTTATAACAGCAACTCAAATGCTTGAATCTATGGTTAATAACCCACGCCCAACTAGAGCGGAAGCAAATGACGTTGCAAACGCTATTTTCGATGGTTCTGACTGTATTATGTTATCCGGCGAAACAGCAAAAGGTAATTACCCTGTTGAAGCTGTTCAAATGATGGCTTGTATTGCGGAGACTACAGAGGGTTCTATAGACTATAACAATACAGTGTTAAAACGCCACCGGGTTTTCCATTCAAATATTACAAACGCCATAAGCTTTGCGGCATGTACAACTGCTGTTGACTTACGGGCGGCTTGTATTGTAACTGTTACAGAATCCGGGTTTACAACAAAAATGGTTTCCCGTTTCCGCCCTTCATGCCCGATTTTAGCTGTAACTGTACATGAAACAATTTGGCGGCAATTAAACTTAACTTGGGGCTGCGTTTCTACAATCGTAGATAAAATTGATACTGATAACGACGTTTTTGATGTTTCTCTTGAAAAAGCAGTAAAACATAAAATTGCTAAAGACGGAGACGTTGTTGTCGTTGCGGCAGGGCTTCCTATTAAAAATGCCGGAACGACAAATACTCTTAAAGTTCAGGTTGTTGGTAATGTTATTGCCAAAGGAACAGGTTATACAGGCAAAACTGTCAGCGGCAACGCTAATGTTATAAAAGTTATTGAAGAAGCGGAAAAATATTTTAGACCAGGGGATATTTTGGTTACAACAAAAACAACCAATGAATTAATCCCATATATTAAAAAGGCTTCTGCAATTGTTGTTGGTTCTTATGAAAATATTGACCACACCCATTCTATAACTGTTTCTGCGGCTCTTGACAAACCGCTTATTATTTGTAACCAAAAAGTTATAGATTTAATTAATGATAGCTTCCCGATTACAGTTGACACTGAAAAAGGGTTTGTTTATAATGGATTTAGATATTAGAGCGTATTAAAAAATACGCAATAAAAGGAGGAAATACAATGAGCAAATATGTATGTGATGTGTGCGGTTATGTTTATGACCCAGCCATCGGAGACCCAGACAACGGCATTGAGCCGGGAACACCTTTTGAAAATTTACCGGATTCATGGGTTTGCCCGTTATGCGGTGTTGGTACAGATAGTTTTTCAAAAGAATAGTTTTTAAATAAAAGCCCAGAAACGGGCTTTTATTTCTATGGAAAAATAATAATAAGAGGGGATTAGAATGGTTGACATAGCAATAATAGGGGCTGGTCCTGCTGGACTTTCTGCTGCAATTAACGGCGTAGCACGGAATAAAAGCGTTTTGGTTTTGGGGCAGAAAAGAGAAACAAGTTGGATTTATAAAGCTGAAAAAGTAAATAACCACTTAGGTATGCCGGAAATAAGCGGTAAAGCTATGATTGACAAATTTTATGAACACGCTCTTTCTCTTAATATTCAAATAAAAGAGGGTAGGGCACTTCAAATTTTACCTATGGGAGATTATTTCGTCATAAACTTTGATAATGAACTTATTGAGGCTAAAACGCTAATTTTGGCTATTGGAACAGAAAAGAAAAGCGGTGTTAAAGGCGAAGAAGAGCTTTTGGGCAGCGGTGTAAGTTACTGTGCAACATGCGACGGTATGCTTTACAGAGGCAAAAACGTTGTAGTTTATGGAGAAATCCCAGAGGGTTATGAAGATGCAAAATTTTTAGCAGGTATATGCAAGGAGGTTATTTATGTCTATAGCAGCGATTCTAATAGCGGCGATAGTATTAGTGATATTAGCAGTGCTAATTGTAGTTTTAATAAAAAGATAAAAGGGAAAATAACGGAAGTTTTAGGGGAAAAACAAGTTACAGGTGTTATTGTAAACAATGAAAAAATAAGCTGTGACGGCGTTTTCTTTGTTAAGGAAACAATGCCTTTAACAACACTAATTCCTGGGCTTGAAACAAAAGACGGCGCAATAATTGTTAACAGGCTAATGGAAACCAATTTAAAAGGTGTTTACGCCGCCGGAGATTGCACAGGCTGGCCGCTTCAAATTTCAAAAGCCATTGGTGAAGGTCTTGTGGCGGCACAGAGTTGTACTAAATATTTAAGTTTGTAATGTTTTCAAAAATCCAGTAAATTTATACTGGATTTTTTTGGATTATTATTTCCAATTATTGTATATAACGGCAAATCTTTGGCTATAACTTTATAATCAAATAAATCAGGAGGTTTGCCAAATGAATAATGATAGAGTAATTTTAGTTAAAGGCAATAATTCTAATTGGTATGAACAAGCAATTTTTATAGTAAAACCCAATGTATCTAAAAAAAATGTTCCTGTTGATTTAGTTTCTGAGGCAGAAAAAATAATTAACAGCTATGTAAATTGTGGTTCAAATAAAAAACTTGATATAAAGCCTCAAACAAAACCAATTGCTAAAAGAAGCACAAAGACATTTGACTTTTTTTTAAATGTGGTTTTGTTAGTAGGTGTGTCTGTATTGGCTGGCATTATCGCTTATAATGCATTTCTTTAATATGAGGGGGGCTAGGTATCTATTCGCAAAAGAAAACTTTTGCGGTAAATATGCGTATAGTTAATGCGAGGGGATAATATTGCTATATTTATGGTGAACTTATGGAAAAATTGTTTTTTATCTATGTTTTTATATGTTTAATACTTTCTTTTTTATATAAATCAAATAATCAGCGAGATATTTTTTTACTTAGAACAGCGTTAATGTTTACAGTTATCGCTGATTTTTTTATGCTAATTGCTCATAATGTTTTATTTGGGCTTTTGTTTTTTTGCTGTGTGCATTATGTGTATACCAGCAGATATTCATGCCATAAATTCATAATGCCATTAATAATTACTCAATCTGCTTTGTTTGCCATCCTAATTTTTGTAAAAGTAAAATTTATTTATATTTTAGCTGTTTTATATGCAGTTAGTTTTGTATTTAGCTTATTTTCTTTAAAATATTACATGGGTAATCCCCTTATATCATTAAGATGTAAAATGATGTCTGTTGCCGGTATGTTATTATTCCTTGCTTGTGATATAAATGTTGGGCTTTATAACTTGTTTTTTTTACCCATTAATTATATACTTACTTGGGTATTTTATTTACCCTCGCAATTATTATTATCATTAAGTGCTAATTATAAGGAGTAATCATGGATAATCAATTTACAAGAACAGAAATGCTGCTTGGCAAGGATAATATGGAAATAATTAAAAAATCTCATGTAGCCGTTTTCGGGGTTGGCGGCGTTGGTTCGTTTACGGCTGAAAGCCTTGCTCGATGTGGAATTGGAGAGTTAACCCTAATCGATCACGATATTATAGACGTTACAAATATAAACCGCCAAATTCACGCCAACCATAATACAATTGGGAAACAAAAAACAGAAGTTATGAAAAACAGAATCCTAGAAATTAACCCAAACGTTGTTGTTAACGTAAATAATGTGTTTGTTCTGCCTGATAATATTAATGATGTTATAGATAATTACAGCTTTATAGTAGACGCGGTTGACAAAGTTACGGCGAAGCTTTGTATTATAGAAAAAGCTAATGAAAAAGGTATTCCTGTTATAAGTTCCATGGGTACAGGAAACAAATTGCACCCGGAAATGCTTAAGCTTGCAGATATATATAAAACAAATGTTTGCCCCCTTGCTAAAGTTATGCGAAAAGAGCTTAAAAAAAGAAATGTTTCTAAGTTACAAGTTTGTTATTCGGAAGAAAACCCTGTTAGAGACGATACAGAAAATGCCAGAACTCCGGCAAGCATTTCCTTTGTACCCTCTGTGGCAGGATTAATTATTGCAGGGTATGTAGTTAGGACAATTCTAAAACTGTCATAGTTTTTTAACCTTTATATGGTTGTATTTTCCAATCCCCTGTAGTATAATCAAATTTGAATTACAAATAATGAAATTATAGCTTAAAAAAGGAGGAACAAAATTGAAAGAAAAAAATATGACTGTAAGTAAACGTTATTTCATTGCCTTTATTGCGTTTATTATGGTTGCCGCAAACTTTTTCATTTTTGCTAACAACACAAAAGCAGAGGATATGATTGTAAAGGTTTATGTTGATTCCCAGCCTGTCAGCTTCGGCGATACACAGGCTCAAATGATAAGAGGCATTACAATGGTGCCTTTTCGTGCACTTGGCGAAACGTTAGGCGCCGAAGTAAAATGGGATGATGCAAAAAAGCAGGTTACTATTATTAAAGAATCAAAATATGCCGCTTTAGCCGTAGGTAACAAAAAAATGACTCACGGATCATACGGCAAAGATTTAATGGGCAACTTAGAACCAAAAACCCAAGAATTTACAGATTTAGCAATGGCACCTGAAATAGTGGGCAACCGAGTGCTTGTTCCGTTAGTAGCTATTTCCGTAGCTTTAGATGCAACATATGACTGGCAGCCTGATACAAAGAGCGTATATGTTTTTACTAAAAAAGCTCCGGCACAAAACACAACTCCGGCTGCTCCTACAGCAACTAAAACTCCTGCGCCAGACCCATATTTCGGAGATACGGCTTACTTCCAGGAAGTTTCCGGAAAACGTGTTGAGGACATGCACTTAGGTAAAATGAAGTTTGCAGTAACAATTTACGACAGTAAAGAAGAAAAAAGCAAACAAGCTGTATTAATGATTAAACGTGCTGCTGAACAAGCAAAGTTAAAAGTTTATGGCTTTGACAAATCAGGTACAAAATACCCTAACCCACAAAACTTACAATGGGTGTGGAATATCGTTGATAAAAATTCAACAGATTACCCACAAATAATAATTTCATATGAAGGCGAAAAGGACTTGCTTCTTCCGTCAGGCGTTTCTCAGGACGAAATTGTTGCTAAGCTTGAAAACTTGAAGCTTGATTATCCTTTGTTCCAAACAGCAACAACTTCACCAACAGCTTCTCCAACTGCATCAGCTTCTGCATCACCTTCGCCAACACCAACATCTACATCTACAAGTAATTCAGATGTTTCTTATTCTGAGCTTAAACTTGAAGATTCTATGGAAAAATATAATAAAAATGAAAGCTTCATATATATAGTATATGATACAACAAACTCTAAAGACTTTTCAGCTGATATTGACGTTGTTAAAACGGCTGCAAAAGAAATCGGAGTATCACTTTATTATATCAACTTAAAAGATGAGTCTTCAAACTTTGATTGGTTTGGTAAAAATGAAATTCAGCCAATGACAACTTATCCTTTAACATTTACAGTGGTAAAAGGTGCAGTTTATGAAGTATCTGGTGCTTATTCAAGCCCTTCATCTTACCACAGCGCATTTAAATATTTTAAAGATAATAAATAATAAACAAAAAAGCAGGTTTTCGCTTTATTGGCGTAAAACCTGCTTTTTATTATATACTCCTTAACCACATAAAATAGCACTGCCTTGCGGCGAATTTTACTTGTGGACTACGTCATCAACTTCTTGTGTGCCGCTAGCACACGGCGTCGTCTCTTCCTTGCCACAAGCAAAATTTGCTCGCAACTCAGTACTATTTTATACGGTTAAGGAGTATATTTTCATCGAACTCACGTTAACTTAATCCTTTTTTCGTGAATCATTCTAACTAAATATATTATAGGAGTATCAGCAATACTTGTTACTGCAAAAATAATATAACTGGATACTGCAATAGAAAATAATACTTCCTTATCAAACACCCCCCAAAAAGCTCCAATTGTAAACAAGGCCGTATTTAAAACCTGGCTAATAAGCGTTGACCCATTGTTTCTAAGCCACAAATGCGATCTCTTTGAACCAAAACGCTTTTCGGTAAATTCCCACCATTTGTGATATACATATACGTCAAAACGTTGAACAATACAGTAAACAACAAGCCCAACAATTATTATTCTCGGAGTATTTGTAAATACCGCTTTTATTCCCTCCATTGCTATATCGCTTTCAGCAGGAGTATAGATTAGCCACGACTGAGAAAGTATAACAAAAATAACAGAAATAAATATGCCTATGTTTACCGCCTGACTTGCTGCTTTTTTACCGTATATTTCGCTTAAAATATCTGTTACTAAAAATGTGGATGCAAAAAGAATATTACCTAATGTTTGCTCCATTCCAAAAGCTTTTATGAGTATTAAAACCTCAATGTTTGCAGTAATTGTAGCAATTGATAAAAAACAAATCATACCTTTTTCACCAAAAAAAACGAAGCTTAACAAAACAGTAGAATAAATAAATATTAAGCTAAAAACTAAAATTAATTCGTTGTTCATTTGCACTCCCCTTATAAAAGTTTTAAAGCGAAACATTATACCATATTATTGACGTAAAAGAAAAGCTATAATATAATTTTTTTTAAATATAATTTGAGAGGATAACTAAAATGCACAAACATGTTTTTTTTGATTTGGACGGTACTATTACAGATTCTCAGCTTGGCATTCTAAATTCTTTTAAGTATACATTAAATAAGCTAAATAAGCCATGTGACGAAAGTAAGTTAAAGCTTATTTTAGGTCCTCCCCTAGCCCTTGGCTTTTCGATTTTTGGTTTAAACGAAAATGAAATTCCAGAGGCAGTGTCCATATACAGAGAACGTTATCAAAAAACAGGAATGCTTGATGAAAACAAACTTTACCCAGGTATCGAGCAAATGCTTGCAGCGCTTACCGATAAAAGATACAAACTTTCTATCGTTACCAATAAACCTACAGTAAGCGCTAAACGGATAATTGAACATTTTAAAATATCTAACTATTTCAGCGGAATTTACGGCGCAGACTTATCAGAAAAAGATGTTAAAAAAATAAATATTTTAAACACAGCAATAAAAGAAGAAAATACTACCCACAAAAATGTGGTAATGGTTGGAGACAGAATGTATGACCTTGAAGCAGCTTTACTTGCAGGCGTTGATGCAATTGGAGTGCTTTATGGTTACGGCGAAAAGGAGGAGCTGGAAAACTACCCTACCCTATTTTTAGCTCCAGGCGTTAAAGAATTAATGGATTTTTTACTTTGTTATTCTGAATAAAATTTGTATGTTTTTGCATAATAAACTCATAATATTGCTCTACGAAAAGAGGTATCATTATTATGAGTTATTTTTATGCCTTTTTAACAGGTGGTCTAATTTGCGTTGTTGCGCAAATTTTAGTTGACAAAACAAAAATGACTTCAGCACGTATTCTTGTGCTTTTTGTTGTTATTGGTTGCATTTTAGGCGGCCTCGGGCTTTATGAAGGCTTTGTAAAATTTGCAGGCGCCGGCGCAACAGTTCCCCTACCCGGCTTTGGGTATTTGCTTGCAAAAGGGGTTAAACAGGAAATTGACCAGAAAGGCTTTCAAGGAATATTTACAGGAGGGCTTAAAGCTTGTGCAGCCGGTGTAACGGCAGCAATTGTTTTCAGTTTTTTGGCTTCTCTTATTTTTGAGCCTAAAGAAAAGTAAAAGCAGTTATTGCCGTAATATGAAATAATTTGTGTTACGGTTTAACTTGTTTATGTCTCTCTAAATGGTATATTATGGTAATAACATAACCATGAAAGAAGGCGTTTTAATGAAATTGAAAATTTTTATAATTGCTGTTACGTTATTTTTAATTTTTGCTTTTCCGGAAAAAGTTAAAGCAGATACAGGCAATATATTTTATTTAACTTTTAATGAATATGACGAAGAAAACTTTTCTGTTGTAAACATCAATTTTGAAGACAACTTAAATGAAGCACAAAAAGCTGAACTTATTTTTACAGAAATGTTAAATAACGAAAAAGTAACGTTTGTTCCTGAAAACACAAAATTATTAAGCACTTATTTTAAAAACGGACATTTAATTTTAAATCTGTCTCCTGAAATTATGAATTATGGTGGCAATTATTACGAAGAGTGCTTAATTAAGCAATTTACAAAAACAGCTCTTGACATTCCCGGTGTAAATGCGTTAACCTTATTAATAGACGGTAAGCTTACATATTTACCAGAGGGAACTATAGTTTATCGTTATATAAATGAGAATGGCGTTGATTTTTATGAGGATAAACTGGATTGAAATAAAAAACGGGGACAGTTATATTTTAAAGAAGTGCGAATTTTCTGATTTCACGCTGTTAGTTGGTAAAACCGGCGTAGGAAAATCTGAAATTCTCAATACTTTATATTTTTACAACACATTTTTTGACAATAAATTTTATAACGATTATACCTTTATAAAATTTGTTTTAAGAAATATTTCAGGCTTGTTTCATACAATTAGCTTCAGCATTGATGAAAACGATTATGTGTACAAGCTTGTGCTTGGTTCGGAAATTTCAGATAGCTATGATGGATATATTGTTGAGTATGAAAGTATGACAAAAAACGGGCAAGAGCTATTTTTACGGGACAAACAGCTTGCACGAATTTTTAACAATGAAATTTACGGCGTTTCCAATGACAGAAGCCTCATTTTGAGCTTTTCTTTTTATGATGAATTTATTCCTGTTATTGCCCACTTCCAAAACATATACCTTTTTACAGACGACCTTCGAGAAAAGCGCTCTCACCATTACCTTCACAAGCTTGCAAATCTTTTTGAAAATAACCGTGAAAAGTTTGAAGAAATAAAACAAACTTACATTAGCGTATTTAATGACGTTATTGACATGAAATATGTATACACCGAAGATGAGCGCATGATTTTCAAAATATGCCATTCAAATAATAAATGGATAAGCCAGTCCGACATTTCGGCTGGGATGCAAAAAACACTTAACTTAATAATTCTTCTAAAAACAAGCAAGGAAGGCTCAGTTTTATTAATTGATGAAATTGAAAATTCTCTAGGCGTTAACTGCCTTGACGTAGTTGTAGAAGAATTGCGTTATTCTAACATGTTTCAGTCAATAATTACAAGCCATCACCCCTATGTTATAAATAATATAAATTTTGAAAACTGGAAAGTTGTTTCAAGAAGTGATAGTGAAATTAAAGTTCGCAAAGCAAGCGAGCTTGGCATTGGAGATACAAGCCACGAAGCCTTTTTCCAGCTAATTAACGCCTTTTATTTTGAGGAGGCGTAATTATGAATTTATTTTTTTATGTTGAAGATGCAAAAGCCGGGCGAGAAATGTTTGAATTTTTAATAAAATCCACGCTAACGAATTATACTAGAGTAAGAAACATAACCCAGGTTGTAAAAAATAACTATGTTGTTGAAAGCGGTTTTGGTTACCCCAGTATGCTTGGAACAAATCATCAAAGCCCAGCAAAAAACAGGCTTGGAATTACTATCGATGAAATAAATAAACATGGCAGTATTGATTATTTAGTAATGTGCCTAGATTCCGACGGAGACGCCGAACCAAAAATTGAGCTGATTAAAAAGCATATTATTAATTATGAATCCCCCTTAAAAGCAAAGCTTGTAGTTTTTATTCAAAATGTTTGTGCAGAGACTTGGCTTTTAGGAATAGACACTTTGTTTCAGGCAAGGCATACTCAAAGTTTTTCGTCTTTTGCAAACCATTATAATGTTTTAAAGCATGACCCAGAAAAGATGGACAAGCCGTTTTTTTACAACAACACGATTGCCTGGTACCATTTTGAATATTTGAGAGAAATGGCTAAAATGAGCAATATTGTAATAACAAAATCAAATTGCAAGGCACTTTTTACAAAATTTTATTTAGGCCGGCTTATTCACAGAGTTGACCATACGTTTCATCTAGAATCTTTACGCTCTTTTCTATTTTTTTTGAGAAAAAGTAATACTATACAAAATTTGTAAAATATTATATAATTATAAAAAAATTTGGAGGGATATCAAATGGCTAAAAAAAGAATTGCGGTTTTAACCGGCGGAGGAGATGCTCCTGGGCTTAATGCTGTATTATATTCATTAACTAAAACTTGTATACAGTCTTTCGATTACGAGCTTTTAGGTTATCAATTCGGTTACAGGGGGCTATATAATAACGAGTATATCCCACTGGATTTAAAATCTGTATCCGGCATTTTGCACAGAGGCGGTACTATTTTGTGCAGCTCTAATAAAGACAATTTATTTGACTACCAAATAACCGAAAACGGCGAATCACTTAAAAAAGACGTTTCCGACGTTGCTATAGCAAACCTTAAAAAAGAAGGCGTAGACGTTTTATGCGTTCTTGGCGGAGACGGCACTCTTACAAGTGCCAGAGACTTTGCAAGAAAGGGCATTAACGTTATAGGCGTTCCAAAAACAATTGATAACGACTTAGCTTCTACTGAAGAAACATTCGGTTTTGATACTGCTGTTAATATAGTTACAGAAAACTTGGGAAGACTTCACACAACAGCGGCTTCTCACCACCGTGTAATGGTTGTAGAAGTAATGGGGCGTTCTGCAGGATGGATAGCTCTGTATTCAGGCATTGCAGGCTCTGCAGACGTTATATTGATTCCTGAAATACCATTTAATTTTGACAAAGTTGTTCAAAAAATAAATGAAAGAGACGCAAACGGCAAGTTATTTACTGTTATTGTTGTTTGCGAAGGCGCAATGGAAAAAGGCGGCAAAACAATTGTCGGCAAAATAGTTGAAGACAGCCCAGACCCTGTACGTTTCGGCGGTATTGGCTCATATGTTGCACAAAGGCTTGAGCCGCTTGTGCCAAACCATGAAATAAGAAGCGTTGCTCTCGGTCATATTCAACGCGGCGGAGAAACTTCAGCCCACGACCGTGTTCTTTCATGCCGTTATGGTGTTGCTGCGGCTCACCTCATCCATGAAGAGAAATACGGTAACATGGTATGCCTTAAAAAAGGTAAAATGGAATACGAAAGCCTTGAAAAAGTTATAGGTACAACAAAAACCGTTAAACCTCATGGAGAAATGGTTAATGTTGCCAGAAGCTTAGGTATTTCCTTCGGCGACTAAGAGTTTATTCCTATTAATTATCTGAATTATCTTAATTTTGCCCCAGTGTAAAATAAAATAGTTGCTTTATATAAATATATGTGATAATATAAAAATAATTAAAATACAGCCAAATTATTAAGTGTAAGGGAAGATGGGTGAAAATCCCACACAGTCCCGCTACTGTAATTGCTTTTATAGCATGAGTCAGAATACCTGCCTTAATAATAATAACCAATTCTGCGTGGACACAGAATGCGTTTGTTTATAATTATACGCTTCTTAACGCTTTATTGGTTAAGAAGCTTTTTGTTGTTTTAAAACAAAGGAGGATTTTTATGAATGGAACTAAGAAAATAGTTATTTGCGGTTTACTTATTGCATTATCGTTTATTGGGGCAAACATTAAAATTTTTGGAACAATTGCGTTTGATTCTCTCCCTGCCTTTTTAGGTACTTTGGTTTTAGGCTTTTATGGTGGCGGAGTTATAGGTTTTCTTGGTCATATGTTAACAGCATTAACTTCCGGATTTCCTTTTGGAATTGTTGTACATCTTATTATTGCCGCTGGAATGGCTATAACAATGGGTGTATTTTATTTTTCAAATTCTTTTATGGAAAAGTGCGGGGTTAATTGGATAATAAGAGGTGCTGTTTCCTCATTAGCCGCATCAATAGTAAACGGGCCTGTGATTTTATTTGTGCTCACTCCTATTCTGACATGGCCCGTTTGTGCGGCATTATTTGTACCGCTGTTTACTGTAGCAATGGCAAACAGCTTGTTAGGTTACTTAATTCATCAAGCCTTAATTAAAGCTCATATATTAAACAGAAAAGGTGCTGTACATGAAAGTTGATAAAAGAAGGGA
This sequence comes from uncultured Eubacteriales bacterium, assembly GCA_964545475.1. Taxonomy (GTDB): domain Bacteria; phylum Bacillota; class Clostridia; order Lachnospirales; family JAISER01; genus CAZJGG01. Next base: position 17,968 of record CAZJGG010000035.1, read on the forward strand.
TTTAAGCATTTTAGAAATTGGCAACGGCAACAGCCTTGTAATTGCTTGCGACAGTTGCGGCGGTATTGGTCTTAAAAAATATGACGTGTTAAAATGCGAACCTTTTTATGTAGGTGCGTTTACATCCAGGGTTGCTTTAATGGAAGTTTTAGCAAGCGGAGCAAGCATTGTTTCTGTTGTTAATAACATTTGCTGTGAAATGAACGACACAGGCAAAGAAATAATTAGAGGCATAAAACATGAGCTTTCAATGATTAATGCCGATCAAACCTTTTTAACCGGCTCAACCGAAGAAAATTTTAAAACGGATATGACTGCCCTTGGAGTTACAGTAGTTGGCATAGCCAAATCTTCTGAACTTAGGTTTCACAAAGCTCAAAGCGGAGACTACATAACACTTATAGGAAGCCCTAAAGTTGGTCATGAAATTAATTTAACTTATGATTCCGATTTAGCAACCTATAACGATATTAAAAGTCTTTTGACAGAAAAATATGTTTTAGAAATTGTTCCAGTGGGTTCAAAAGGCATCTTTTACGAATGCAGCGAAATCGCTAAATATAATAAAATGGAGCTTAAAATTATAAACACTGAAATAGATTTATATAAGTCTGCCGGGCCTGCAACTTGTGTTTTAGCACTTATTTCAAAAGATAACCCAACTCTAGATAGATATAATTTAATTGCAAAATTAATTTAAAACATGGTTTTCCGTGTTTTTTTTTGCAAACGGATAATAATAATTATTTAAGTATCATTTACTTATACCACTTGAAACTAGATTTTTTCTATGCTATACTAAATTCATAATATTGTAAAAACTTTAAAAGTCGTACTTTAATAGACGGAGGTGCACTGTGAAGAGGATTTCTGCTGAAAACATTGCAAAAGTGTTTAGGCGTGCTTTAAATCTTATTGATTACCGACTTGTAGACCACGGTGACAGAGTTGCTTATTTAGTTTTAAAAATGATTTTAAAAGAAGGAAATTACAGTAAAAATGAATTAGTAAAGATATGTTATCTGTGTATGATGCACGATATTGGTGCACTAAAAACAGAAAAAGTCGATTCTTTAGCAGATGTTAATGCTTTAGTTTCTTTTGAATTAGAGGATACCTTCCCCCATTCGGTTTATGGAAGCATATTTTTGAAGTACTTCTCCCCTATTTCTGAATATGCAGATAATCTTATATATCATCATTTTCCATATAACAAGCTTATTCAGAGTGCCTGTAATAACAAACCTTTAGTATCAAAGCTTTTCTTGGCAGATCGTTCTGATATTTTTTATATAAAAAATATGTTGGAAATAAGCGAAGAGTTTTATAGTAATTTAGAGCCTTCGTTATTTAACCCTAAAGACGTTGAATTACTAATTTCTTGTGAAAAGGAAAGCGGAATCTTTGAAAAATTAGATTCTGGAGAATATTTGCAGGAACTTTATGAATTTTTTAATTCCGTTATTTTAACAGACGATGAGCTTTTATCGTTTTTACAAACGTTAATATACACAATTGATTTTAGAAGCGAATTTACAGTCATGCACACAATAACTACCATTGGTTTAAGTTTAGAGCTTGGTAAGCAATTAGGTGTATCCGAAAGTGATTTGACTAAAATACATTATGGTTCTTTGCTCCATGATATTGGTAAAATTTCTACTTCTATAATGGTTTTGGAAAAAAGTTCAAGGCTTAATGATTTTGAATATAAAATGATTAAAGACCACGTTGTTGTAACTGAACACATTTTAAAAGATATTGTAGACGATGAAATTGTTAAAATTGCTGCTAGACACCATGAAAAACTAGACGGCAGTGGGTATCCCCGTGGTCTTCTTGGAACTGATCTTAACTTAAATGAAAGAATTGTTGCCGTTGCAGACATTTTTAGTGCTTTGGTAGGTAAAAGAAGTTATAAGGATTCCTTTCCTGAAGAGAAGATAAAATCTATTATAAAGGAAATGGCTGAAGAAAACAAAATCTGTAAAGATGTTGCCAATGTGGTAATTGAAAAATATAACGAAATAATTGATAACGTCTTAGAAAGCTGTAAAAATACGCTGGAACAATATAACAACATGCATGATCAATTTGAAACAATTGTTAAAACAAATAAAATATAGAGAACAAATGAATTTTAACAAAGGTAGGTATTATGAATATTAAAGGCACAAAATCTGAAAAAAATGTTATAGCTGCGTTTGCTGGCGAATCTCAAGCACGGAATAAATACGCATATTTTGCAATGCAGGCTAAAAAAGAAGGTAATAATGAAGCAGCCGAGCTTTTTGAAAAAATGGCGGAAAACGAAAAAGAACATGCTAAAATATGGTTTAAAATATTATATGATAATATTGAAGATACGATTAAGAACCTTCAAGCTTCTGCAAACGCTGAAAATGAAGAGTGGCGCATTATGTACCCAGAGTTTGCAAAGCAAGCTCGTGAAGATGGCTTTGAGGCGCTTGCGGCAAAATTTGAAAGAATTGCAGCAATTGAAAATGACCATGAAAGGCGATTTCTTGAGCTGCTTTTAAAACAGACTTCAAATGAAAATCAAGTAAGAGAAAGTAATGTATCAAATAAATTTTATCGTTGCATTGTATGCGGAAACTTGGAGGAATATAAGCTCGACGTTTGCCCAGTTTGCGAGGCAATTAATTCATTTGAATTAATTAAAAAGAATTAATAAGGAGTGGTTTAATATGTACTTTTGGACAGCTGACCTTGAGACTGGAAATTCAGCTATAGACAATCAGCATAAAGAGCTTATACAAACTTTAAACAATTTGATTACAGCCTGTATTAAGCTAAAGGGTTCACAGGAAATCGAAAACACAATCAACTTTTTGTATGACTACACAATTAAACATTTTAATATGGAAGAAAGTTTACAGATTCAATCCAATTATCCAAATTACTTAAATCATAAAACTATACATAATAAGTTTAAAAATGAGTTTAAGAAAATTATTGCAGAATATAAAGCAAATCCAGATGATATTCAGCACGTTAATTCAGTTTCAAGTATGGTTGGAGATTGGCTTGTTAACCATATTAAAAAAGAAGACGTTGCTTTTGCAAAATACTACCAACAGATTTAAAACACAATAAAATATAAGAGGTCCCCGAAATTCGGACGACCTCTTATTCTCATATATAGATTGAAACAAAAGATGTCATTTAAGTGATTCTGCAATTTTTATAAGCTCATCGCTGCCAACGTCGTCATTTCCAAAAAGCATATACATAACATCATCTATTTGTATATCAAGTATTTTTTCTGAAACAACAGCATCTTGACCTTTTATTTTTAAAATTTGCACATCTTCCTTTACGCTGCCTTCAAAAGCAGTATGTTCGTCCATAAAGCGGAGCATTGTTCTAATTTGGCTTGTGCCGTTTGAATAATATATGTTCATATATTTGTTTGCCTCTTCGTCGGCAAAAATCTCTTCCAGAGTTGTTCCGCCATAAAATTCTGCTTTTTCAAATTTATATCCTTCGGGTAAATAAGTTGGTGTCAAAATGTCGCAAACAAAATAACCTTTTGCCTCTTCAAAATTTGTTAGAAATAGAGAGTTGCTTTTTTGAGAGGCTTCAACTGCTTCTTTAGTTTTTAATATAAATTCACCGTTATCATAAATAGGTATAACTTCAACACCATCTTTGTTGAAAAACTGTCCGCCCTCAATTTTTTTCATTTCATTACCACTTGCATCAAACAGTAAACCTTGAAGCTCCTCAGGAACAGGGATAAATTCCCGGTTGTCCTCAAGTACATTATACTTTGCGTAATCCCCGATAGTAAATGTTCTTACTATGCGTAAAAGCTCTTGCCCATAAGCTCCCACAGTAATACAAACTACAGCAGCAGCTACAGCGATAATTGCAAGCGGTTTTTTTATTTTTTTATTCACGATAATCTCCCTTTCGTTTTCTAAATTATTAATATTATTTTTTAAATACTCCAAATTTTTTTCCATATTTTTGCTCTCTGGTGAGAAGTCAATGCTTCTGAACTTTTCAATGAATTTTATGTCTTTATTATCCTTCATAATAATTGCCCTCCTTTTCTAATATCGTCTTCAGTCTTTTAATAGACCTGTGTACGATAACACCAACATTTGATTCACTGATTGCCAGAAGCTTAGCAATTTCAATAATTTTTAAATCTGTTGCGAATTTCATAGATAAAATCTGTCTTTCGTTGTCTTTAAGCTTTGACATAGCTTTAATTAACGCCTTATTGTCTTCGTTAAAAACCGCAAACTCTTCCGGCTGCCTGTTATTAGAAACAAGTCCAAATACTTCGTCAATAGGTACAAATAACCTATATTTCTTTTTACGCAAATAATCCGTTACAGTATTTTTAGCAATACCTATAAGCCACGCTTCCATTGGGGCACCCTCCGGCTTAAAAGTGTTAAATCTACGAATTACATTTTCAAAAACATTACTTGCAAGCTCTTCTGTATCGTGATGGTTATTAATTCGGAAGCTTATATAGTTATAAACATTCTTATAATATTTTCTGTAAATTTCTTCAAACATCTTGCAATCCATAACTGCTTCCTCCGTTGTGTTGTTTATGTTTTGTTAAATTGCTATTATATAAACGTTCATTGTATCCTCCCTTCAATGTCGTATTCAATATCGTATACGTAAATTATAAGAATCCATTACAAAAAATAATAAAAAAAACTATCCAGTTTTAATGGATAGATTTTTTAATAACATAATTATATGATTCTTACAAGAATAACCCCGTCAATTGCCTTTATTGTTTGCCCAATTCCGTTAAGCTCTGTGTTATCAATATCAATTATTGTATAAGCGTAGTCGCCTTTGCTTTTATTAATCATGTTGTCTATATTCATTCCTTTTGAAGCCAGCGCCGTTGCCAACGCCCCTACTACGTTTGGAATATTTCTGTTAACAACGCAAATACGTTTTTTGCCGGAATAAGGTAATGTACAGTTAGGTAGATTAACACCGTTTTCTATATTTCCGTATTCTAAGTAGTTTTTAAGTTGGATTGCCGCCATTTCTGCGCAGTTTTCTTCAGATTCCGGCGTAGAAGCTCCAAGATGTGGTATAGTTATTATGTTCTTAACTCCAATAAGCTCCTCATTAGGGAAATCTGTAACATAAGAGTCAATCTGTTCGCTTTCTATGGCACGAATAAGAGCCTTGTTGTCCACAAGTTCTCCTCTAGAGAAGTTTAAAAGACGAGAGCCTTTCTTTATTTTAGCAAAAGCTTCATCATTAAACATATGCCTAGTTTTATCATTAAGCGGAACATGAATAGAAATATAATCGCATTCAAGTAAAATTTCCGCAACGGAATGAGCCTTCTGTACCCCTCGAGACAAGTTCCAAGCCGAATCAACAGATATAAATGGGTCAAAGCCTTGAACCTCCATGCCAAGAGAGTTTGCTGTATTGGCAACGAGAACACCAATAGCCCCAAGGCCTATTACCCCAAGCTTTTTGTTAAGAATTTCCGGCCCTGTAAATTCGCTCTTTTTCTCTTCTATAATTTTAGGGACTTTATCATTTTTTTCCAATGTTTGAACCCAGTTTATGCCGTCTACAATTTTTCTTGATGATAGTAATAACCCTGTAATAACAAGCTCCTTTACGGCGTTGGCGTTTGCCCCCGGTGTGTTAAAAACAACAATGCCTTTTTCAGAGCATTTATCAAGGGGTATGTTATTAACCCCTGCCCCTGCTCTTGCAACAGCTAAAAGACTCTCCGGAAAAGAATAATTATGCATATCGGCACTACGAACTAAAACACCGTGAGGATTGTCTGTTTTATCGCTAACTACAAAATTTTCAAGAGGAAGCTTTTTAAGCCCATAATCAGAAATATTATTTAAAGTTAATATGTTAAACATACTTACCCCCATTAATTTGAAAGTTCAAATTTTTTCATAAATTCTATTAATTTTTTAACGTTATCAACAGTAACGGCATTATAAATGCTTGCTCGCATACCGCCAACAGCTCTATGCCCTGCCAAATTTACAAGACCGTTTTGCTCTGCCTCTTTAATAAATTTTTTGTCTGTTTCTTCACTGCCTGTCACAAATGTTACATTCATTATAGACCTATGTTCAGGCTCTGCTGTTCCCTTAAACAGCTTAGAGTTATCAATGTAATCATAAAGCAATGCAGCCTTTTGTTTATTAATATCATGTATTGCAGAAACTCCGCCCTGCTCTTTAATCCAATCAAACACTAGCTTAGCAATATAAATACCGTAAGTGGGAGGAGTGTTTACCATTGAATCCCCTTTAACAAGAGCTTTATAGCTATACATACTTGGTGTAAAATCTTTTTCAAAACCCAGCAAGTCGTTACGGATTATAACAACAGTAAGACCGGCTGGTCCAATGTTTTTTTGCGCTCCGGCATAAATAAGCCCAAAGTCATTTATGTCATATTCTTGAGATAGTATATTTGAAGACATGTCGGCAACTAAAGGAACGTTGCCTGTATCTGGTAATTGGGAATACTTTGTACCATAAATAGTGTTATTCGTTGTAATATGTACGTAATCTGCGTCTTTAGAAAACATTTCTTTAGTTAATTCAGGTATATAACTGAAATTTCTATCCTCTGAAGATGCAACAACAGTAATCTCACCATAACGCTTTGCTTCCTTTAATGCTTTTGTAGCAAATTCACCGGTTTTAATATAATCAGCTTTTCCGGTTTTTAAAAGATTAAGGGGAACCATAGAAAACTGCGAGCTTGCCCCGCCCTGCAAAAACAAAACTTCATAGTTCGAGGGGATATTCATTAAAGAAATTAAGCCGGCTTTAGCTTCTTCAAAAATTTCCAAATACATTTTTGACCTATGGCTCATTTCCATAACCGACATTCCACAACTACTATAAATTAAAAGCTCGCTTTGTGCTTTTTGCAACACTTCAACAGGAAGTGCAGACGGACCGGCAGAAAAATTAATAACTCTTTCCATAATTCCAACCTCCATAAATAGTTTCGTATATTTTAAAACAATAATCAATAAATGTAAAGCTGGAAAAAAGGGGGTTTTTAGCATAATAGTTAGTAAAAATAAAAGGGTAATAGTTTATTTACAATAAACCATTACCCTTTTTTACTAATTTATTTATAAATTTCCAGCAACACTTAGTTAAAGTGTTGTATTATTTCTCAATAACAACTTGGTCAAAGTATACAAAGCAAAGAGGAGAAACTCTTAAGCCTTTAACATATGGCTGAACAGCCATTGGGTTTGTATAGTAGAAAATTGGAATAATAGGCATATCTGCCATAAGCAAATCTTCTGCTTGATGTAAAAGCTCATCGCGTTTAGCATCGTTTGATTCCTTTTGAGCTTGTTTTAATAAGTTGTCATATTCAGTGTTGTTATAGCCGGCATTGTTTTGTCCAACACCAGAGAGCCACATTTCAAGGAAAGTTGTAGGGTCGTTATAATCCGCAATCCAACCATGTCTTGCAATAATATAGTCGTGGTTATCTCTTAATGTTTGAACAGCAGCCCATTCTCCGTTTTTAAGCTCACAGTCAATGTTGAGAACTTCTTTCCACATGCCCTGAATAGCTTGGGCTACATTTTCATGGCTTGCGCCTGCATTGTAAATGTAGTTAAGTTTAGGGAAGCCTTTTCCGTCTGGGAAGCCTGCTTCTGCTAATAATGCTTTAGCTTTTTCAGGGTCACCTTTAGATGGGAAGTATTGAGTTTGGGCAAATGATGAACCGTCAGAATTTGTAACAGCAGGAGGCACGTAACTAAATGCAGGTGTAGAGCCATCCATTCTTACAAATTCGCAAATATCATCACGGTTAATAGCAAGAGCAAGCGCTTGCCTTACTTTTACGTCTTGAAGAACTTCCGCAGCTTCTTTGCTAACAGCAGAAGCCTTTGGCAAGTCTACATTAAGAACTGCAAAATAAGTTCCTGTATATGGGAAAATAGTTACAAGACCTTCAGCAACACCCGGCATAACCTCTGGTGTTGGAACGTTACGCTGAATATCAAATTCACCAGTTTTAAATGTTGCAAAACCGCTTGTGTCGTCTTCAACTTGGCGGACGTCAACGTATTTAAGTTTAATAGTTTCTTTGTTCCAGTAATTTTCATTTATTGTTAATAAAAAGTTTTCTTTATCATTAATTTCTGCCATTGTATATTTACCGTTGGAAATGTAAGTTTCTGGAGAAAGTGTCCATCTTTCGTCAGCTACTACATCTTCTCTAACCGGGAAATAAGCTGGGAAAGCAGCTAAGCTTAAGAAATATTTAGTAGGTGCTTCAAGCACAACTTGTAATGTTTTGTCGTCAAGTGCGTGAACTTGAACGTCGTCAGCTGTACCTTTACCGTTGTTGTAATCTTCGCCGCCTTTAATGTAATATAAAAGATATGCATATTCAGCTGCAGTTTCAGGTGATAAAGCACGTTTCCATGCAAATTCAAAATCTTTTGCAAGAACCGGTTCGCCGTCGGACCATTTAATGCCGTCTCTCAAATGGAAAGTGTACATTAAACCGTCGCCGGAAATATCACATGATTCAGCAGCCGCTGGGTAAGGCATGTCGTTTTCGTCAAGCATGTATAAACCTTCCCAAAGGTTTACCAAAATCATAGCGCCGTCAGTAGCGTTGTTAAGAGCTGGGTCAAGTGTTTTTACAACAGCAGAAACGTTGAATACAAGAGTATCCTCTGTTCCTTCGCTTTGTTCTGTTCCCTCAGCTTGTTCACCTTCTGTGTCTGCAGGCTGTTCAGAAGCAGGGGCTTCAGGTGCAGTCGGCGTTTTGCTTTGTCCGCAAGCGGAAAACAAGCCGATACATAAAACAAAAGTCATAATTAATGCAACAATTCGTTTACTTTTCATAAATAACCTCCTATAAATTATTATTTATTGCTTTTTATATAAATGACAGGCAACAAAGTGTCCGCCAGATATATCTTTTAATTGTGGGTCCGTTTCGGAGCAAATAGGTGTAGCATATTTGCATCTGTTTTTAAAACGGCATCCGGGCGGCGGATCAATTGGAGATGGAATATCTCCTTCCAAAATTATACGCCTATTAGTTTTCGCAACAGCAGGGTCTGCTATTGGCACAGCAGAAAGCAAAGCTTTTGTATAAGGGTGTTGAGGGTTTCTGTAAACCTCATTTGCTTCGCCAAGTTCCACAAGCTTACCTAAATACATTACGCCTATATGTGTAGAAATATGTTTAACCATAGATAAATCGTGAGCTATAAACAAATATGTAAGTTTTAATTCCTCTTGAAGCTCTTCAAGCATGTTAATAATTTGCGCTTGAATAGAAACGTCAAGTGCGGAGATCGGTTCGTCACAAACTATAAACTTTGGTTTAACAACTAGTGCCCGGGCAATACCAATTCTTTGCCTTTGTCCGCCGGAAAATTCATGAGGATAACGGTTTATATGGTCTCCGGTTAACCCTACTTTCACAAGCAGGTCTTTTATAACTTCTTCCCGCTCTTTTCCGCTGTAGAGTTTATGTATGTCAATTGCTTCGCCGATAATATCCCCAACAGTCATTCTTGCATCTAAAGACGCATAAGGGTCTTGGAAAATCATCTGCATACTTTTTCTTAAAGGAACCATTTCCTTTATAGACATATTTGTAATGTCTTTACCGTCAAAAATTATATTCCCGGCGGTTGGGTCGTAAAGTTTTAAAATTGTACGACCAATTGTTGTTTTTCCGCAGCCGGATTCTCCTACAAGCCCTAATGTTTCCCCTTCGTTAATAGAAAATGAAACATTGTCTACAGCTTTTATAAGGCTGTTAGACTTGCCTGTTATAGAAACTTTAGCTGGGAAATATTTGCATATATTTTTAACATCTATAATTGGATTCATGCCTTTGCCGCCTCCCTATTAAGCTTAGAACCGGTTACCGGCGTTTCAACCTTCGGAGCGTTTTCGTCGTTTAAGAAACAAGCCGAATAATGCCCTTTTGATATTTCGTAATATGGAGGCTGCTTTTCAACGCAAACTTTCATTGCATATTCACACCTTGCTGCAAACGGGCATCCCTTAGGCGGTTTTATTAAATCCGGCGGTTGTCCCTCAATAGGGCTAAGCTTTTCTCTATCATCCGTTTTCGGGTTTGGCACGGATTTCATAAGCCCCCAAGTATAGGGATGTCTGCTTTCATAGAAAATATTGTTGTCTGTTCCGGTTTCAACAATAAGCCCGCCGTACATAACGGCAATTCTGTCGCAAATATCTGCAACAACCCCTAAATCGTGAGTTATAAATATAATTGCAGTATCAAATTTTGTTTTAAGGTCTTTTAGCAAATCTATTATTTGCGCCTGTATTGTAACGTCAAGAGCAGTAGTTGGTTCGTCTGCAATAATGAGCTTCGGGTTACAAATGAGGCTGGAAGCAATCATTGTGCGCTGGCGCATACCGCCTGAAAATTCATGAGGATATTGATTCATACGCTTTTCCGGGCTGGGTATACCTACAAGCTTTAACATATCAATAGCAGCTTTATATGCTTCGTCTTTTGATTTCTTTTTATGTTTAATATAATGTTCTGTAAGCTGAGTACCTATTTTTAATAATGGGTTCAAAGACATCATAGGGTCTTGAAAAATCATACCCATTTCTTTACCCCTAATAGACATCATTTGCTTGTCGGTAAAATTGGCAATATTTTTGCCCTCAAAAATGATTTCACCATTTGTAACTTTTCCTGTTTCCGGAAGAAGCCCCATAACGGACATCATTGTAACGGATTTTCCGCAACCGGACTCCCCTACTATGCCTAAAACCTCTCCTTTTGATATTTCCAGTGTTACACCTCGCACAGCCTTAACTTCGCCGATATGAGTAAAAAAAGTTGTATGTAAATTGTTAATTTCTAATATTTTTTCCATTTATATGCCTCCTTTAGCTTTTCATTTTCGGGTCTAGCGCATCACGCAAGCCGTCGCCGAAAAGATTAAATGTTAAGATTATTAGGCATATCATTATTGCTGGGAAAAACATTTGATACGGAAATAAATATAAAGGCTGAAGAGCATCGTTGCAAAGAGTTCCAAGAGACGCTTTTGGAGCTGAAAGCCCAAGCCCTAAGAAGCTTAAAAACGCTTCAAGGAAAATTGCCTGTGGCACAAGCATCATTGTTGTAACTGTAATTGGGCCTAAACAGTTGGGAATTAAATGGCGAAGAAGTATTCTCCATTCTGATGCCCCAAGGGCTCTCGCCGCAAGAACAAATTCCTGCTGTTTAAGCTGAATAATCTCTCCGCGAACAATTCTTGCCATAGAAATCCAGTAAGAAATGGAAAACGCCAAGACAATTGTTCCAAGCTCACTTCCGTTTGAACCCGGAGGATTTAAAAATGTCATTAATATTATAACATAAATAGTTAGCGGAATTGAATACAAAAAGTCTACAATACGCATCATTATTATATCAAGTGTACCGCCGAAAAACCCGGAAATACCGCCATAAAAAACGCCAATGCATAAATTAACAACAGCCGCTAAAATACCTATTATAATAGAATATCTGGCACCAAAAAATACACGTGTAAAAACGTCTCTTCCTAAGCTGTCTGTTCCGAACCAATGTACGGCATTAGGAAATTTATTTGCATTAGGCAAACTTGTTAAGTCGTAAGGAAATTTTGAAATTTCCGGGACTACAACTGCCCCAATAATTATTAATAATATTAATACTAACGAAAAAAATGAAACTTTGTTCCGTTTAAGCCTTGACCATACATCTTGCCAATAACTTACGCTTGGGCGCACAATAACATCAATTTTCTTTTCTTCCGCCGTTAAAGGCGTAAATAAAGATTTGTCAATACTTGCTTCACTCATGGTTTTCCTCCCCTCCCCTATTTCATATTATCAAGTTTTATTCTTGGGTCAATAAAAACATAAACTATATCAACAATTAAGTTACAAGTAATTATAAATATGCAGTAAAAAGTAACAACGCCCATAACAACAGAATAATCCCGCCTGGAAACGCTCATAACGAAATCCCCGCCTAAACCGGGCACTGCAAAAAGCCTTTCAATAACAAAGCTTCCTGTTAAAATATTAGCAACCATTGGCCCTGTATATGTAACTACCGGAAGTATAGAGTTTTTAAGCCCGTGCTTCAATGTAACATAGAGCGGCGAAAGCCCTTTCGCTCTTGCAGTTCTCATATAATCGGAATTTTTAACTTCAACATATTTCGTTCTAATAAGCCTAGTAATGCTTGCGAGGCTAGACCCTGAAAGAGCTATTACAGGCATTATATAATTTTTCCAGTTTTTAAAGCCTGTGGGAGACAAAAGCCCCCATTTTACCCCTAAGAAATATATTAAAACCGCACCCATAACAAAACTTGGGACGGTAATACCCAATGTTGCGACTATTGTGGCCGTCTTATCCTGCCATTTACCTTGATTAAGACCCGACCACAGCCCCAGCGTAATGCCCATTAAAAGAGCCCATAAAACTGTTACAATACCTAGTTTTGCAGAGTTTGGAAAAAACTTTAAAATAATATCCCCGGTGACTTCCTTATTTTTTAAAATCATCGAAGTTCCAAAGTCTCCCTTTAGTACGTTTTTCATGAAAATAACGTATTGCTCACCAACCGGCTTATCAAGTCCATATTTCTTGTTCATGTTTTCCAAAACAGTTTTAGTGATTCTTTCGCTTGTAAATGGGCTACCGGGCATAAGGCGCATTAAAAAAAACGTTGCGGTGATAACTACAAATACCGTTAAAATGCTTGCAAGTAATCTCTTTAATATGTACTTCAGCAACTCAATCCCCCTCTTCTTTTAAATAAGCACCACTTATTTATCTCTTACGGCTCTCATGTTACAAAACATAATATTATTTTTCTCACAAGAAATCGCACTTGAATTATTAAGTGCTACTTAAAATCTATTTGTTACTGAATTTATGTTACAGTATTATTACATTATACAAAAAACTGTCGTATTGTCAATGCTTTTTTTGATGCTATAAGGCTAAAAAATATAATTGACAACGGTGCATAGCTCCGGATATAACATTTTATTAAATCATTTTCATCTTATTTTATCAGTGACGTTTATACAAAAACCCTTGTATTTGTGGGCTTCATTGTACTTCTTTGTCTCGTACAAAAATCTCTTAGTTATACCCCATTAGAGTTGACCAGTGGCAATATATTATTATCTTTTATGTTTTTATTAATTTTAATTATTTGACTACAATGTCTGCTAGAATTTATAATCATCTTGGGTTATTCAATGATCGATGTCATGTGTAATATATGCCTTACGTTATGTCAGCTCGGAGCTGTAAATATTACTTTTTGTCTGTTAAATATTGTTGACCCATACCAAAATTTGGGGTAAAATGTAGT
>CAZJGG010000036.1:0-31122 GCA_964545475.1 uncultured Eubacteriales bacterium
TTTTTCTATATTTGGAGCGTTTGTCATGCTGTCGAAATAAGCCATATTATACAGCTTTTTCTTTACTCTTTGGTTTACAAAAAGTATATAGCCAAAAAATATTGCAAAAATAATAAGCGCACCCGTTGTAACCATATATATATTTTGTTTAAAAAATTGTGAAAAAGTAATATTAATTTCTGATACCATTGTATCTTTTAAAATAATTGAATTCATTTCTTCTGCCGAAATTCTTTTTATTGATTTATCAAGAACAGGAAGAAGCAAAGGGTTCGCGTTTTCTGACATAATAAGCTGCATATTTACGCTGATGTCTGAGGAACTTAAAAAAGTTAACTCTGTTAAATATTCGGATGTTAAAATTGTATTAAGAGAATATGAGTTAATAAGCCCGGCATCTGCTTTTTTGTTAGTAATATGATTTAATTGGGAGGATAAGTTCTCTCCAAATAAAAGATTAAGTCCAGGGTAATGCGCTTTAATTAAAGGAAAATAATCATTAAATTTTTCAGAAATTACAATTTTACTGCCGTTTGATATGACGAAGTTTTTATTTCCCACAAAGCAAAGGGGAATTGATGTAATTGTATCTGTAATGCGGTTGTCATAACTTTCAGTGTCGTAAATATATCCGATAAGGGCGGAAACTTCATTGTTTTTAAGCAGGCTTGCGCTTTCAGCATAATCATTGCATTCCACAAGTTTTATATTTAGACCGCCTTTTAAGGATATTAAGTTTATTAATTCCGCTAAAATTCCGGATTTTTGACCGTCTTTATCTATGCTTAATGGCTCATAAGCTATTGAGATTTCTTCCTTCAAATCAATATATTCTTTTTCTGCTTTTGTAAATGCAGGGGTTCCTATAACATCATTTCCGTAATATTTGTTATAAAGCTTTGATGTATATGAAAAATCGTTTTTAAGAATTTGCCGCTGAGCATCGTTAATTATTTTAACTAAAGTGCCATCATCTTTTTTAGTTGCAATATAGTATTCGTTAACATCAAGCTTAGCAATCATTTTAACGTTATTAAACTGGGCAGAGCTTTCTAAAATATAAGCATCTATTTCGCCATTGATTGCGGCGTCATACATTTTATCTACATCATTAAAAAAAACATATTCCGCAGAAAAACCATTCTCCGCTTTAAACGCTTCAAATGCTTCTATTTCGCCGAATGAGCCGACTTTCATGCCATTAAAGCTATCAAAATCGTTAAAATAAATATCGTCATTTGATAAAGAGGTATAAAGACCTAAATATTCACAACCTATGCTTTTATCGGGAAAATTCATTAAATCGTTTAGATATTCGCTTGTAATCATTGGACAAATTAAATCTATCTTGCCGCTTTCTATTCTTTCTAAGTTAGAGTTCCAGTCTCCGCTTATAAATTCGTAAGAAAAGTTTGTATATTTAGAAATTTCGTTAAGATATTCGTAAGCGTAACCTGTTAGTGCACCGCTTTCTTCTGTAATCCCATACCCATTTATATACCCCACTCTAATGGGTATGGAAGTATGGGCAGCGGTGGGGCGTTCATATGTTTGTATAACAATTATACAAACAGCAAGAAAGATTAATGATTTATATAAAAATGATTTCATTCTGTCCTCCAGTTGAAGCTATCCTTATTTCAGCCTAGCATAAAAAATTTTTAAAGTCAACTGAAAATGATATTGTATAATGAAGAGTTTTTGTATATAATGAATAGGTTGAAAAATTTGTTAAGAGTTATCCAGCTGTTTTGGGATATGCTCAAGATAAACATTTGAAAGGGGAACTTTTAATGGAATTTATGGAAGGTGTTAAGCTTAAAGCTAAACAAAACAAAAAAAGAATTGTTTTACCGGAATCTTTGGAAGCTAGAAATTTAGAGGCTGCGGCGACTTGCTTAAAAGAGAGCATAGCGGATATTATTTTGATTGGTGACAAAGACGAAATAATTAAGGCAGCAGGTGCTTTTGACGTTTCAGGCGCAATTTTTATAGACCCTAAAACATATGAAAAGACGGACGAGCTTGTTGATAAATTAGTTGAAATTAGAAAATCCAAAGGTATGACTCCGGAAGAAGCTAAAAAGCTTTTAATTGAAGACCCTATGTACTTTGCTGTTATGCTTGTTAAAGAAGATATTGCAGACGGTATGGTTTCCGGCGCAATTCATTCCACAGCAGACACAATGCGTCCATCATTACAAATTCTTAAAACAGCTCCGGGAACTAAACTTGTTTCTTCATTTTTCGTTATGTGCGTGCCGGATTGCCAGTTTGGTGAAGACGGAGTTTTCATTTTCTCCGATTGTGCTATTGTGCAAAACCCGAATTCCGATGAACTTGCATCAATCGCTCTTTCTTCCGCACAATCTTTTAAATCTTTGGTTGGCAAAGAACCAAGAGTTGCGCTTTTATCTCACTCTACAAAAGGCAGCGCAAAACACGCTGATATTGATAAAGTTACAGAAGCTGTTAAAATTGCTAAAGCGGAAAACCCAGACGTTATTTTGGACGGCGAATTTCAACTTGATGCGGCAATTGTACCGGCTATCGGCAAACAAAAAGCTCCTGGCAACGCTGTTGCAGGAACTGCTAACGTACTTATTTTCCCAGACCTTGACGCAGGCAATATCGGTTATAAATTAGTTGAGCGTTTGGCTAAAGCAAACGCATATGGCCCTGTTACACAAGGCATTGCAAAACCTGTTAACGACTTGTCAAGAGGCTGCAGCGCAGCAGACATCGTTGGTGTTGTGGCAATTACCGCTGTTCAAGCGATTAAATAATACAATTAAAAAATTAATTTATTTTAAAATTACGAATGGAGAATGTTTAATGAAAGTTTTAGTAATTAACTGCGGAAGCTCATCCTTAAAATATCAGCTTATTGATATGCAGGGAGAAAGTGTGCTTGCTAAAGGGCTTGTAGAGCGTATAGGAATTGAAGGTTCTAACTTAAAGCATGAACCTACAGGAAAAGAAAAGTTTTTATTAACACAACCAATGGCTAGCCATACAGAAGCTGTTAAATTTGTATTAGATGCACTTGTAGACAAAGCGCACGGCGTAATCGGCTCTATTTCAGAAGTTGAAGCTGTTGGTCACAGAGTTGTTCACGGCGGAGAATATTTCTCAGATTCTGTTGTTATTAACGACGAAGTTAAAAAAGCTATTGAAGAATGTGCAGCTTTAGCGCCTTTACACAACCCTCCAAACTTAATTGGTATTAAAGCTTGTGAAGAGCTTATGCCAAACGTTCCGCAAATTGGTGTTTTCGATACAGCTTTCCACCAAACTATGCCGGAAAACGCTTATCTTTATGCCATTCCTTTTGAATATTATGAAAAATATAAAGTGCGTCGCTACGGTTTCCACGGCACTAGCCACAAATTTGTTTCTATGCGTGCGGCGGATATGCTTGGTAAACCATACGACCAGCTTAAAACTATTACTTGCCATTTAGGTAACGGTGCAAGTATTTGTGCTATTAACGGCGGCAAATCAGTTGATACATCAATGGGCTTTACTCCTCTTGAAGGCCTTGCAATGGGCACAAGAAGCGGTGACGTTGACCCGGCTATCGTTGCTTTCCTTTGCGATAAAGAAGGTCTTTCTGTTAAAGAAGTGGACAGCTGCCTTAACAAAAAATCCGGCGTTTTAGGCTTATCCGGTGTTTCAAGCGATTTTAGAGACATTGAAGGCGAAGCGGAAAAAGGAAACAAACGTGCTCAAGCCGCTCTTAGCGTTTATTATTACAGAGTTGCAAAATATGTTGGAGCTTACGCTGCCGCTATGAACGGCGTAGACTGCATCGTGTTTACAGCTGGCCTTGGTGAAAATTCTTACAGCGCAAGAGCTGAAATTTGTAAATACTTAGAATATTTAGGAATAAAAGTTGATAATGAGAAAAACAACTGTAGAGGTAAAGAGGTTGATTTTGCAACTGCAGACTCTAAAGTGCGTGTGCTTGCTATTCCAACAAATGAAGAGCTTGTTATTGCAAGAGACACAAAAAAATTGCTTGACAAATAATTAGCTTATTATTATACTTCAATAATATGAGTGAAGCAGAATGTAAATAAGGCTTCACAATATGGTGGTTAAATGCAGATTAATATTCGCAATTTAATTAAAGATGAAATAATTCCCCTTGATTTAAAACTTAAATTTGAAGTACCTAAAGGTTATGGATTATCTTCTTCCGAAGCCGAGGTTTGCTTTAAAGGAAAGGTTTATGGAAAAGGAGACTTATTTGTTTTGGAGGGTCAAATCTTTGCGGAGGTTTTAAAGCCTTGCGACAGATGCCTGACTGACACTTTAATTAAATTAAACGAAACCATTTTTGAACAATTTAAACAAACAGAGGAAACAGGCGATTTTATTTCATTTCAAGGTGAAATAATCGATTTAGACGAAGCGGTTTTTACAAACTTTTTGTTAAACATTCCTATTAAGGCTTTGTGCAAGGAAGATTGCAAGGGGTTATGCCCGGTATGCGGACTCAACTTAAATGATGGGGAATGTTTGTGTAAAGACAATAAAGAATCGAAATTTGACGTATTACGTTCCCTGTTTAAGGATGACGCTCACGTAAACACTGATTAATTTTTTATAACTATTAATCAGTGTTTACTTACGAATATTTCGGCGGCGTATTTGATAAGGAGGTGTATATCGTGTCTATTTGTCCAAAAGGAAAGATTTCTAAAGGCAGAAGAGATAAAAGAAGGGCGCAAACCTGGAAAATATCATTACCGTCATTAGTTTTATGCAGCAAATGCGGAGAACTTATGAAGGCGCACAGAGCTTGCAAGGCTTGCGGTTACTATGATAAAAAAGAAGTTCTTGAAGTAAAAGCAAAATAACTTGTAAAAATAAATCCGTGGGGTCTGGCATGGAGTAATTTCTTATGCGGATTTACACGGATTTTGCACTTTTCTGAAAAAAGCGGTGATTTATGAGTAAGCGGATTGTTGTAGCAGTAGACGCAATGGGTGGGGACCACGCACCGTTAGAAATAATAAAAGGGGCGGGGGAGTCTCTTGAAAATCCAAACATTAACATTGTTTTAGTAGGAAACGAAAAAATAATTAACGAGCAAATTAAAAGCTTTGACAGAGAACGTATAACCGTTGTTAATGCCACAGAAGTTATAGAAGCTCATGAAACACCGACAAAAGCTATAAAACAAAAAAAAGATTCTTCTATGGTTATGGGGCTTAAGCTTTTAAAAGAGGGTAGGGTGGACGCTTTTGTTTCCGCCGGAAACACCGGTGCGCTTTTAACCGGAGCTACTCTTATTGCAGGCAGAATTGAAGGCATTGAACGGCCGGCTCTTGGAACTATGCTGCCAACGAAAACGGGATTTACGTTTTTAATAGACAGCGGTGCAAACGTAGACTGTAAGCCTTCTTATTTAGCCCAATTCGGCAAAATGGGTCAGGTTTATATGGAAACAGTGGGAGGGGTTAAAAACCCTAAAGTTGGGCTTGTTAACATAGGCTCGGAAGAGGAAAAAGGCAACGCCCTCTCAAAAGAAGCTTATCCTTTATTAAAAGATTCCGGTATAAATTTTATTGGTAACGTTGAAGCAAGAGATATTCCCGGCGGCGCAGCAGATGTTATTGTTTGCGATGCTTTTACCGGAAACGTTATTTTAAAATATACGGAAGGCTTTGCCGTTGCAATGTTTGATATGCTTAAAAAAGACTTAATGTCGTCTACATTATCTAAAATAGGCGCACTTATGGCTAAAAATGGGTTTAGACGTTTTAAGAAAAGGCTAGAATATGAAGAGATTGGCGGAGCGCCGTTTTTGGGGCTTAACGGGCTTGTTGTAAAAGCCCACGGCAGTTCTAATGCAAGAGCAATTAAAAGTGCAATAGGTCAATGCACTGCTTTTTGCGAAAATGATTTTATAAAAAAATTAAAACATAAGTTATAAGGAGAATAATATGGAATTTGATAAGATTAAAGAAATAATTGCTGATCAGATGAGCATTTCTGAAGACAAAATTACTATGGAATCATCTTTTACAGAAGATTTAGGAGCAGATTCTTTAGATATTTTCCAAATTATTTCAACTCTTGAAGAAGAGTTTAATTTGGAATTTTCTAACGAAGATGCTGAAAAAATTAAAACTGTGGGAGACGCTGTAAATTATATTAAAGAAAAGGCTGCTGAATAAATGCCGGAATCTTTAGAAAAAAAATTAGGGTACAGCTTTAATAACAAAAAATTGTTGGAGCAAGCCTTAACCCACAGTTCTTTTTCAAACGAGCAGGGAAGTTCTAATAATTATGAGCGCATGGAATTTTTAGGAGATGCCGTTTTAGAGCTTGTTGTCAGTGAATTGCTTTTTACTAAATATCTGGATATGTCTGAAGGGGATTTAACTAAAAAGCGTGCCAGCATGGTTTGCGAAGAAAGCCTTGCAATAATTGCAAAAAGGCTTGAAATCGGCAAATATTTACACCTTGGCAACGGCGAGGAAGCAACAGGCGGAAGAGATAGAAATTCCATTCTTGCAGATGCTCTTGAAGCAATTTTTGGCGGGATTTATATTGACGGCGGAATGGACTTAGCAAAAAAGACTATTCATTCCCTAATGGACGATTCTGCTATGAAAAATTCAGAAAAATTTATTAAAAGCGATTATAAAACCCAACTGCAAGAACTTATTCAGGAATACAGCACAGACCCCATAATTTATGAGCTTATAAACGAAAGCGGGCCGGACCATGCAAAAACCTTTGAAACACGGGTTCTGCATAAAGACGAGGTGCTTGGTGCAGGGATTGGAAAATCCAAGAAGGAATCGGAACAAAATGCCGCTTTAAGCGCTATAAAAAAAATGAAGAAGTAAAAAACGAGAGATGGCTTTTGCCTTCTCTCGTTTTTTACTTCTCATCTAATATTATTTGCAAGGCTTTATTACACTTACGCCAAGCGGCGGTAACTTAATTTGTATGCTTTGGTCTTTCTTATTCCAGAATATCTTTTGGCTGGTAATTACTTCGGTATTTATTATTCCACTACCGCCGTAATTCTCGTTATCGGAATTTATAATTTCTTTATATTTACCTTCAAAAGGAACGCCAAGCCTAAATTCAATATAAGTTACAGGAGTAAAATTGCAGACAAAAATAGTTATGTCATTATCTTCACCAATACGCATAAAAGATATTATGCTTTTTTTGTAATCCTCGCAATCAATCCATTCAAAGCCTGTTCCTTTAAAGTCATCATACCAAAGAGGTTGGTCTTTAATATACATATGGTTTAAGTCTTTTACAAACTCTTGCATTTTGGCGTGTTTTTCAAAGTCAAGAAGCATCCAGTCAATGCTTTTCTCTTCAGACCATTCATTAAACTGGGCAAATTCTCCGCCCATAAATAAAAGCTTTTTGCCTGGGTGACCTGTCATAAAGGCGTATAAAAGCCTTAAATTAGCAAACTTTTGCCAATAATCTCCGGGCATTTTATTAATTAAAGAGCCTTTTCCATGTACAACTTCGTCGTGGGAAAGCACAAGAATAAAGTTTTCTGTATATGCATAAATAAGGCTGAAAGTAAGGCTTCCATGGTGATATTGCCTATGAACAGGGTCTTTAGCCATATAAAACAAAACGTCGTTCATCCAGCCCATATTCCATTTTAAATTAAAACCAAGTCCATTATCTTTTGCAGGGCGGGAAACTCCTGCCCATGCAGTGGATTCTTCCGCAATCATCATAGCATTAGGTACTCTTGCTTCAACTATAGAATTCATATGTTTTAAAAATTCAACGGCTTCTAAATTTTCATTACCGCCGTATTGGTTAGGTATCCATTGACCACTGCTTTTGCCGTAATCAAGATAAAGCATAGAAGCAACTGCATCAACTCTTAAACCGTCTAAATGGAATTTTTCAAGCCAGAATAAGGCGTTGGCTATAAGGAAGTTTTTAACTTCATTTCTGCCGTAATTGAAAATTAAAGTACCCCAATCCGGGTGTTCACCTTTTCTTGAATCGTTATGCTCATAAAGCGCAGTGCCGTCGAAACGGGCAAGCCCATGGGCATCTTTTGGAAAATGGGCAGGAACCCAATCTAAAATAACGCCTATATTGTTTTGATGGCATAAATCTACAAATTTCATAAACTCATCTGGGCTTCCATAACGGCTGGTTGGGGCATAATAACCTGTAACCTGATAACCCCAAGAACCATCGAAGGGGTGCTCTAAAATCGGCATAAGCTCAATGTGAGTATAACCCATTTCTTTTACATAAGGGATTATTTCCTTTGCAAATTCCAAATAGCTCATAAATCGGTTATTATCTTCCACAACACGTTTCCATGACCCTATGTGAACTTCATAAATATTAACAGGGCCATCTAGAGGATTGTTGTTTTTGCGTTTTTCAATCCAAGAATCATCGTTCCATTTGTAATCGTCAATATCAAAAACTAAAGATGAGTGGCTTGGTCTTAATTCTTGAAAATTTCCGTAAGGGTCGGTTTTTTCAATTACAATGCCGTTATGGTCTTTTATTTCAAATTTATACTTGTCACGTACTTTAAGATCTGGATAAAACAGCTCCCAAATTCCAGAACTGTGTAAAAGTCGCATTGGGTTTCGTCTACCGTCCCAATTGTTAAAATCCCCAATAACGCTTACTCGTTTTGCATTGGGCGCCCAAATAGCAAAGCGAACGCCTTTTATCCCGTCAATTTCGGTGATGTGTGCCCCCAATTTATTATAAATTTCATAATGGTTTCCCTCGCCGAATAAGTACATATCCATTTCAGATATTGTTGGCATAAACCTGTAAGGGTCTTCCATAACCCATGTGTTGTCGTCATATCCGGTAACTTGCAGCTGATATTTAAACCTTTTAGTTCTTGTTTTTAATACGCATTCAAAAAAGCCGTCTAAATGTATTTTTTCAAATTTATATGTTTTTTTCTTTTCTGAGAGTTCTATAAGCGTAACTTCTTTTGCTTGAGGTATAAATACTCTTACTGCCAGACATTTTTTCTTATAACTGTCAATTTCATGCATGCCTAAAACATGATGAGGGTCATTGTGTTCTGAATGTACAATTTTTTGAAGTTCTATAAGGTTCGCTGTTGTTACCATAGATATTCCTCCTCAAAGTAACTGTATTGCTAGTACAATAATAAAGCAAATCAATCTTATTGTACAGAGTAAATTTATATGATATAATATTTTTTAAGAAAATTATGGGGTGATTGGGTTGATAATATATTATTCTAAAACAGGCAACACATGGCTTTATGCAAAAGCTTTGCAAGAAACTACCGGCGAAGAAGCTTTTGTTTTGCAGGAAAAGAAAAAGATTTCCCCCTTTAGTTTGTTTCTTGTAAGTATTACAAGAAAAGGTGCAGAAGTTCTTAATATGCCGGATATTGAAAACGAAAAAGAAATTACTATTTGCTCACCTGTTTGGGCATCAAGTTTTCAGCCACACTGCGTTTATTTTCTAAAAAACGCTAATCTTAAAGGTAAGAAGGTAAATATTTTATTAACATGTGGTATGGAGAATGAACAAAAATATTTATCAAATGCTAAAAATTTTATAGAAAAGCTCGGTGCGGAAGTTGGCGCAGCAATGATTAAAAGAGTGCCGTTAACTCCAAAGCCTTCGGAAGAAACTTTAAAAGAGCAAATAAACGAATTTTTAAAATTAAAATAAATTTATGTAATTATAATGGGAGAGGGATAAAATGGCAACACTATTTTCAGAATTGTCTATAAAAGGTAATATTAGTAAAAATAGGATTGTTCTTCCGCCAATGGTTTGTTTTTATGAGGAACACGGAAACGGCTTTGTTACTGATAAAAATATTAATCATTATAAAGAAAAAGCTTTCGGTGGAAGCGGAATTATAATTGTTGAGGCAACATGTATTAATCCAAGCGGTAAGCTTCATAGCTGCCAGCTAGGAATTTGGGATGACAAATTTGTAGATGGGCTTAAAAAAATTGCAGATGTTATTCACGAAGGTGGCGCTTTAGCTTTTATTCAAATTCATCATGCTGGTATTAAAACCCCTCAAAATGTTTGCGAAAACCCTATGGCCCCTTCGGATTTTGATATAAAAGGCAGAAAAGCCCATGGTATGAGCCAAAAAGAAATTGACGAAACAATTGAGGAATTTAAAAACGCCGCAATACGTGCTGAAAAAGCTGGATTTGATGGAATTGAGCTTCATGGATGCCACGCTTATTTAATAAGCCAGTTCCTTTCTCCAAAAGTAAATTTAAGAGATGACGAATACGGCAAACAAAAGGAAAAATTCGGAGTTGACGTTATAAAAGCCGTTAAATCAGTTGTTTCAGATAAATTTATCGTGGGTATAAGAACCTCCGGCAACGACCCGGACTTAAAAACAAGCGTTGAATACGCACAAGCTTTTGTAAAAGCAGGAGCAGATTACTTACATGTTTCAACAGGGTACATAAACGATATACCTGCAGACATGGTTATTGACGAAAGCAAGCCTTATAACTGGATTGCCCAATTGGGCATAGAAATTAAAAAACATGTTGATGTTCCTGTAATGTGCGTTAACGGAATAAAAACGCCGGAGCAGGCTAAATATATTATTGAAAATGACTTGGCGGATTTTGTGGCAATAGGAAAAGCGCAAATAGTTGATACTAACTGGGCAAACAAAGTTGCAGAAAATAAAGAAATAGACGAATGTTTAGGCTGCGCTAAATGCACATTATTTTTAAATATAGAAACTTGCAATAAAAAGAGGAACGGTTAATGACAGAAAAAAGAGTTGCGGCTTATACGTTAGGCTGTAAAGTAAATAGTTATGACACAGAAGCGATGCTTCAAAAATTCAGCGAAAACGGATATAAAATAGTTAACTTTTCGGACTTTGCCGATATTTATATAATAAATACATGTACCGTAACAGCGGTTGGGGACAAAAAGTCCCGGCAAATAATTAGAAAAGCCAGCGCAAAAAACCCAGATGCAATAATTGTTGCCGCTGGTTGTTATGCTCAGGTTAATCCGGAGGAAGTTTCAAAAATTGAGGGCGTTAACATTGTCCTTGGAACAAAGGATAGGCTTTCGATTGTTGATGCGGTGGAAAATTATAGCAAAGACATGGGGGTATTTTGCAATACCCCCGCTGTTATGGAAGAATTTGAATTTGAAAACGCCAGCGTTTCTAAATTTGAAAACAAAACAAGGGCATATCTTAAAGTTCAAGAGGGATGCGAAATGTTCTGTTCTTATTGCATTATTCCATACGCAAGAGGAAGAATAAGAAGCAGAAACCTTGAAGATGTTTATGAACAGGTTAAAGAATTTGCGCAGAACGGGTTTAAGGAAATAGTCCTTGCAGGTATACATGTGGCTTCATATGGGAAAGATTTAGAAAATGCGGATTTAATAACGCTTTTAAAAAAAGTCCATGAAATTGAGGGAATTGAAAGAATAAGGCTAAGTTCTGTAGAACCTAAACTTTTTACAAATCAGTTCATAAATGGAATAAAAGGTTTGCCTAAAATTTGCGACCATTTTCACTTATCTCTCCAAAGCGGAAGCAACAGAACTTTAAAGCGCATGAACAGAAAATATACAAAAGAGCAATATGAAGAATCTGTGTTAGCTATTAGAGAGGCTTACAAAAACGTTGCCCTTACAACAGACGTTATTGTTGGGTTTCCCGGGGAAACAGACGATGACTTTTTAGAAAGCTATAACTTTATTGAAAAAATAAAGCTGTCAAAGTTACATGTCTTTCCATATTCTAAAAAAGAGGGTACTAAAGCAGCAACATTTGAGGAACAAATAAGCCCTGCTGTAAAAGAAGAAAGAAGCAAACAAATGTTAAAACTTAATGACAGGCTTGCAGAGGAATTTATGAATTCTATGTTAAATAAAGAGTTTGAAGTCCTTTTTGAAAAAGAAGAGGAAAATAGTATTTTTGAGGGGCATACTACAAATTATATTAAAGTTTATGCGAAATCTGACATAAATATTAGTAACAAAATTGTTAAATGCAAGTTAAATGAATTGCAGAATGACGGCATTTTTGCCAGTATTAGCATTTAATGTAATAAAATATTAATTTGCATTATGTTAATAATTGTATTATCATTGAAGAAAATATGTTCGGATAAAGCAATCTAAACGGAGGTTTTTGTTATGCGTGATTCATTTACCGAAACACAACATTTTTCTAATTTTGAAAGAGTTACAAATTTAGAGGCTAAAGAAGTGCTTATGCTTGTTTACCGTTCTTTAAAAGAAAAAGGTTATAACCCGGTTAATCAAATTGTAGGATACATTTTGTCTGGAGACCCTACATACATTACAAGCTATAACAATGCGCGAAGTGTAATTTCCAAGCTTGAAAGAGACGAACTTTTAGAAGAATTGGTTTGCTCCTATTTGGAACAAAACATGGAATAGGGATTAAAATAAAAATGAAGATAATGGGGCTTGATTACGGCGACAAAACTATTGGTGTCGCTGTAAGCGACTCTTTGCGCCTTCTAGCGCATGGGGTTGAAACAATAAGAAGAGACGATGAGCAAAGCATAAAAAAAAGCATTTCAAGGCTTAAAGAAATTATATTAGAACACGGCGTAAATACTATAGTTGTGGGGTACCCAAAAAATATGGACGGCACCGAGGGAGTGCGCTGTGAAAAAACCAATGATTTTGTAAGTCGTTTAAAACGTAATTTTAAAAAAATTGATATAGTTTTGTGGGACGAAAGGCTAACTACAGTTGCTGCAAACAGAGTGCTTTCCGACGTTTCTTTAGATAAAAAACATGCGGTTGTTGATAAAGTTGCGGCGGTTTTAATATTACAGGGATATTTGGACTACATAAACAGAGAGGAGGATAAAAATGAAAGATGATTTTGATTTAAACGAATTTGGTGAAGAGGATTTTTGTGAGGAGCACCCTACCATTGTAATGTATGAGGATGATGGGACTGAAACGGAATTTTGCGTTATTTCCAGCGTTGAAAACGAAGGTATAAACTATTTGCTTGTTATTGAATCTAGCCTTATTGATGATGACGAGGCAGAAGCTGTTATTTTGAAAGAGGTTATGGGAGAAGGCGACGAGGCTTTTTTTGAAATTGTTGAAGACGATGAAGAATTTGAAAAATGCGTAGCTATTTTTAAAAATTGTAATGACGACTACGACATCGAAGTATAAATATTTGGAGGTAATTATTTTTGGCTACAAAAAAAACTAAATTAAGAGTAATTCCGCTGGGCGGGCTTGGAGAGATCGGTAAAAACATTACTTGCCTTGAATATAGCAATGAAATTATTATTGTTGATTGCGGCGTTGCTTTTCCGGAAGATGAAATGCTTGGAATAGATTTGGTTATTCCCGATTTCTCTTATCTATATAAAAACAGGGAAAAGGTAAAAGGGCTTTTCTTAACCCATGGGCATGAGGATCATATAGGCTCTATACCTTATTTTTTGAAAGAATTAAACATTCCTATATACGGAAGCCGGTTAACTATCGGCTTGCTTGAAAATAAATTTAAAGAGCACCATATAGTTGCGGACACTCATGTTATTACGGCAGGAGATACAATAAGCACAAACCATTTTAAAGTGGAATTTGTACAAGTTACTCATTCAATTGCAGATGCCTGCGCACTTGCAATTTTTACTCCCGTAGGAACGGTTATTCATTCCGGAGACTTTAAAGTGGACTATACCCCGATTCAAGGGGAAGGTATTGATTTGCAGAGGTTTGCCGAATTAGGTAAAAAAGGCGTGATACTGTTTTTATGCGAAAGCACTAATATTGACCAAAAAGGTCATACCCTTTCCGAAAAGTCTATAGGCCCCATTTTTGAGCAAATATTTCAAGAATCCCCAAACCAAAGAATTATGGTTGCAACTTTCTCTTCTAACATTCATCGCATCCAACAGTTAGTAAATTGCGCAATAAAGCATAAGCGAAAAGTTGTAGTTATGGGGCGCAGCATGGCAAACGCAGTGCGCACTTCTATAGAGCTTGGGTATTTAAACGTGCCGGAGGGGCTTCTTATAGAGCCGTTTGAAATTAAAAATTATACCGACGATCAGCTTGTTATTATGATGACGGGAAGCCAGGGAGAGCCAATGTCGGCCTTATCACGAATTGCGTCTTCAGACCATAAGCAAGTAGAGGTTCGCCCGGGGGACAAAATAATAATTTCTGCTTCCCCAATTCCGGGAAATGAAAAAACCATTTCAAAAGTTATAAATGAGCTTCTAAAAAAAGGTGCGGAAGTTATTAACGAGGGCTTAATGGAGGTTCACGTATCCGGGCACGCAAAGCAGGAAGAAATCAAGCTTATGCACGCTCTTATTAAACCTAAATATTTAATGCCGGTTCACGGAGAATACCGCCATTTGAAACTGCATAAAGATTTGGCAATATCTTTGGGTATGCAGAAAGAAAATATATTTTTAATGGGTAACGGAGATGTTCTTGAGGTTTCCACTCAGGAAGCGAAAATTAACGGTACTGTGCCATCCGGGCAAGTGTTTGTAGACGGTCTTGGAGTTGGAGATGTTGGAAACATTGTTTTAAGAGACAGAAAACATCTTGCGGAAGACGGGCTTATGATTGTTGTTGTTTCAATTGAGAAAGAAACAGGCGAAATTGTGGCAGGACCGGATATAATATCAAGAGGTTTTGTTTACGTAAGAGAGTCCGAAGACTTAATTGGAGATGCACGAAGTGTTGTTTCAAAAGCCCTTGAAAAATGTGTTGAAAAAAATATTACTGAATGGACATACATGAAATCCATTTTAAAAGAGACGCTTAGGGAATATTTGTGGCAGCGCACCAAAAGAAGCCCTATGATTTTACCAATCATTATGGAAGTGTAACTTTTATTGATTAAGGAGTATATAATGGACGAGGTTAATAATTTAACAAACCAGCTTGCAGTAGCTATAGAGAATAGTTCTTGCCGAAAAAAATATTTGGAAGCGAAAGAAAAAATAATTATTAATCAATCCTTAGTATCAAAAATAAAGGAATATAAACGTGCTCATATGGAGTTTCAGCTTAAGCTAATGAATAACTCAAACCCATCTTTTGAGGAGGAGCGTATAGTTAGCAAGCTGTATTCCGACTTAATGCTTAACGATGAGGCTAAAACTTATTTAGAATGCGAAAAAGATTTAATGGGTGTTATAACAGATGTTCAAAACGTTGTTTGTCAAAAAATAGGGTTGAATTCAGATTTTTAATTAGAGAAAAAGTATGAGGGAAATTACAAAATTTGTAATTTCCCTCATACTTTTTCTCTAATTATACTTTGAACAGACTCTAAAAAGCCTTACCTAATTTTTCCGATAACTCTTTCCTGGAGAGGGTTTCTCCGGGCAGCTTGCGTAATTTTTCTACCACTTCGGGGTCAAGAATACCCACATCAAACAGATCCGCATTCTTATTTATGTCCTTACACAAATAGATATAACCCCAATAATACATTGTTCCAGGTTTGTCCCACAAAGGGGTCACAATAATATATGTACCATCATAAAAATAAACATCATAAAGTACATCTTTTCCCATGTTGGAATTGCCCCAAGCATTATCCCAACTTTCATTAACTTTCCGGTTAAAGTGGTATTCATAAACCATCTTAACTCCATCGCTCTCAATCACATGGTCTTCCGGCTTTGTAATATCCCATAAATATTTGTCACCCTTGCTTTTCAACTTGTAGATTCCAAAACCAAATGGCGTCAGGTCAGCATACGTTTCATAAGATAAAATTTCTTCTTGAAATTGCAAAATTTCCTGCTTTTTAGCAATATTTGCAGGGATATTTATTATTCCTTTTATCCCAAATAAAGAGAGGGGAAAGAAGGCGATGAACCAAATCAACAAAGTGGTTATTAATTTATATGTGAAGTTAAGAATAGGATTTAGTATTTTTGTATCTTTAATAATTTTATTATTTATCATAAAGCTAAAATAAACTAATGGTCCAAGAGTTATGATGATACATGGAATAAGCATGAATCCCATAGTGGCAACAAAAACAAAAACATTTGTAGCTATACAAATAATGTAACCCAATAAATAACTGCGTAAATTATTTCCAATAATCATAATATTTTCCTTTACAATAATAATCTTTTCTAACTTTATCACAAATTTTTTCTTATTCACACATTAATGAGTATACTTACCAATCATTAGTTTGCTGTACAGGTGTATAGTCGAAGAAAATATACTTGCCGTCAAAATTTTGCTCTTTTGTTTCTGCTTTTTGCTTTGTTATCATTGAATATGCAATTTCAAAAATGGCGTTGCCCTGTTTTTCAGCATCATTTAGCACTGATGCGAAGAGATAGCCTTTTTTTATGCTTTCAACGGCGGCCGGTATTGCATCTATGCCTACTACTAGAACATATTTATCTAAATCTTCACGGTTATAGCCGTGATCTTGAAGTGCTTCAATAGCCCCAATAGCCATGTCGTCGTTGTTGGCAAAAACTACTTCTATACTGTCCCCAAAAGTATTAAGCCAATTAAGCATTTTTTCCTTACCCAAAGAGCGTTGCCAGTTTGCGGTGTCGTTAGCAAGTTTTTCTACGATAAATCCCTTTAGCCGCAATGTTCTTATGGAAGTGTCTGTCCTTAAAAGGGCATCTTGATGACCGGGTTCTCCTTCCAGCATAACATATTGAATTATATAATCCCCGTTTTTGTCGTAAAGCTTTCTGTTTTTTGCAAATGCTTCCGCCACAAGCCTGCCTTGGATTTCTCCGGACTGTTCTGCATTTGCACCCACATAAAACACTTTTTCCCAACGCATCATGTCTTCCTTTACCGGCTCTCTGTTAAAGAAAACAACAGGGATATCAGCGTTCATGGCTTTATCAATAATAACGGCGGCGGCGGTTCTGTCCACCATATTAACGCATATGGCATCATAACCCTGGGAAATAAAATCGTCCACTTGTTCATTTTGAACGGATTGGTTTCCTGCTCCGTCGGAAAAGTTAACGGTTATTTTAACATCGTCTGAAAGCTCATAAGCCTTTGCAGAAGCCGCTATACTGTCTTTCACAAGCCCTATAAATGTATCGTCAGATTGGTATAACGCAACACCTATTTTTATTTTATGTGTGCTTTCCTCCTGAGCACAAGAAGAAAGCAAGAAAACGGATAAAAATATCAAAACTATTTTTTTCATATATCCTCCTACTTTACAAAAGGAAACAAAAGCCGCTGGCGGTCAACGTCGTGCATATTTTGAGGGGTAATTAAAAGATAATCTACAAAACTATGTTGTTCAACTGCTTTTCCGTTTAAGCTGTCAACGGCGGTTTTTATGCTTAAATATCCCAAAATAAAAGCATTTTCAGCAACAGTGAAAGAAATTGTATCATTTTCTAAAAAATGAACCACCGCCCCTGTACCTCCGAAACCACAGAGCAAAATATCTTTGTTATTGCTCAGACCTTGGGGTTGAGTCTGAATTTTGGCTTGAGCTCTAGCTTGATAAATGTTCGTTGCCGCTTTTGTTAACGTATCGGAGTCCAGAGCGACAATAATACCATCTAAATTAAACTCAATGCTTTCGTCTAAAACAACTGGGGGATTTAGGGTTATACCCATGTTTTTGAGGTTTTTTTCAAGCAAACTTATTCTTGTATTAACCCAAGCTGGAGGGTTTTTGTTTGTAACTGGTGTTACATTTGTTTTCTCAGCGTTTACGAAGTTAATTTCTTCTGCTAGCGTTTCACACATTTTCTGTTCGTCTTGTAAAATACGTATTATGTTGTTATCCTCAAATACACTTCCAATTTCTATAACAGCTATTTTTTTTTCGATTTGAAGAACTGTTTCTCTTAATTCTTCAGAGAAGAAGGAGGGGGCAATAATTATAGCCTCTGCACCGTTTTCGGCTTCTTTGTTAATTAAATTAACAAGTGTTGACACTCCGTCCTCTTCTGTATACAACACGCTTATTTCTGCATTATAATCGGAAACAGCCAGTTCAATACCCTTTGCTACAATATTCCAGTAATCACCGGGTTTGTGGTCAATAATAACAGAAATCTCGTATATAGGTATATCTCGTGAAGCTTTTGAAGAATTCCAAATTAAAAACAAAACAATAAAAATTGTAAAGGATATAATTATTACAGTTACCAAATAAACATGCTTAATTTTCACATTGCGCCCCCCATTTCCGAGTACACAATCGCCGGCAAATGTATAGTTACCTTTGTGCCCTCGTCCGGTTCGGAATTTATAATTAACCCGTATTGCTCTCCGTAATAAAGCCGTATCCTTTCATGGACGTTATAAATGCCTATACCTGAGCCGGAGCTTCTTTTTGCAAGGGGGCTTTTAAGCAGTGTTTCGATTTGCTCGTCTACCATACCAAGGCCGTTATCAATTATATCAATAAACATGTCAATGTCTTTTATGTAAGCCTTTATAAATATTTTGCCCTCTCCATCCATTGAGGCAACTCCGTGGTTAATGGCGTTTTCCACAATTGGTTGGACTATAAGCTTAATTGTCCCCATATTTAGTACGCCGGGCTCTGCTTCAATTTTATATATAAATTGGTCTTTAAACCTTATTTCTTGAATTTCCAAGTAATTGCGCACATGTTCAAGTTCATCACTAACGGGAATTATATTTCTGCCTTTAGAAATGCTTATTCTAAAAAAACGTGACAATGCAGTTATCATTGCAGATGCTTGCTTAAAATTTCCGCTTTCAATCATCCAAACAATAGAATCCATTGTGTTATATAAGAAATGGGGGTTAATTTGGGATTGCAAAGCGTCAAGTTCGCTTTTACGTTTAAGCTCGTGTTCGGTTACAATTTCGTCCATAAGCCTGCGTATCTGTGCAAGCATTGTATTAATAGCTTGCCCTAAATGGCGAACTTCGTAAGAGCCGGAGGCTTCGATTTCAATATCAAGCCGCCCCCTGTCAATTTCTTTTAAGGATTGCTCCAAAACCATTATAGGGTTTGCAATTCTTGATGAAACGTAATAATTTATAAAAATCATTAAACTTATTGCAAACAAAAGGATTAATATAAAAAATAATGTTATTTCCGAATATGGAGCTAATTCATCAACATAGGAAACACAAATAATTTTCCAACCTGTATACCCAAGGGTTTTAGTCGTTATAAACCTGCTTTTTCCGTTAAATTCATCATAATGGCTGCCGTCTTTATATTTTGTAGCGTTGGTGTTGTTTTCTGAAACTAATCCGGCATAAATAAGCTGCTGTTTAGGGTGGTAAATTATTTCGCCGTTATTATCGGCGATATAAATATAACCGTTGTTACCAAGGCTTACTCTTCGGCAAATTTGCTCTATGCCTGAAAAATTCATATCAACAAGCAATACCCCGTATTTTGTTTCTCTGTCAAAGGTAAGCTCAACTGTTCTTGAAAGGGAGACAACCCAGTTATATCGATAATCAGTATTTTGAAAAATATTTTGAACATGAGGCGTTGAAAAATGCAGGTTCTCAATTTGTTCTCTTGCTTTAATAAACCAGCTTTGTTCAGTAACGTCTATATTTGGTTTTAAGGTGGAAAGGGGTATTGCAGACAGCACCTCGCCGCTTTCAGCAAATAAAGCAATTGAAACAAGCTTGTCCCTGTTAACGTCGTATAGCAGTGAAGTTTCTTCTGCAATGCTTTCCTTTGCCATGTTTCTGTTTTTAATAACCCTGAAATAAACCGTATCAGAAATTTTCATCATATTTCTTAAATAATTATCCAAATTCAGGTTTACCTGCTCTAAAATCTGTTTTTGGTCTTTTGCAGTTGTATCCATAACAGAGCGGTAAAACGTGAAATAAGAAGCGAAACCAACTATAAGCATACCTGCTATGCTTATTATAGTAAAGCTTATAGATAGAATTAACTGAAAATTACTATTCGTTTTCAAATAAACCGCTCCTATATTTTGAAGGCGAAATCCCGAATTTTTTCTTAAAAACGAAACTAAAGTAGTTAGGGTCTTCAAAACCAAGCTTTAAAGCAATAAAATACGTTTTGTCGTTAGTGTTAAGCAAAAGCTTGATTGCTTCATTCATTTTAACGTCTGTAAGCCAATTAACAAACGAGATTCCTTCCGTCTTTTTAAAAAGAGAAGAAAAATACGAGGGACTGACATGAAGCTCGTTGCACATTTTTTCAACACTGAATTCGCAGTCGGATATATTATTTAAGGCGTAATTTTTTGCATTTTCAATAAGTATGTTTGTAGCATTTTGCCGAACGTTACCAATATATTCGGAAACTTTTAAGCAAGTTTCATTAAACCATATTTTAAGCTTTTCTGCTGATTCCATTTTTTTAATGGTGCTGATAATATCAAAATTTGCTCCGAAAATATCGTCGCTGCCTAATGAAAATGAGCCTGCTATACGCAAAATAGTAATAATCATATCAACTATATAAAATTCGTATTGGCTGTATGGTAAATTTACGCTTTCAAAACGGGAAAACTGGTTGTTAATTGTTTTTTCAATTTCGTTTGTATCTGCAAGGCGTATTGCCCTTATTAACCGCTGTTCATCTATAGGGCTTAGTGAGGCAGGTATAGTTGTGTTAGGTTCTATATCTGCAATATAAATTGATTTGCCTGCGCCCTGCATAAAGCGGTAATCAAGAGCAATAAGAGCGCCCTTATATGCCATTGACAAATTGTCAAGGTTATCCACTAAATACCCAATGCCAACAGAAACTGTCATTTGCTGATACTTTTTCCCAAGCACGGAAACTTCGTTAAGCGCCATCATTAAATGCTGTATTTGCAATTTTGAATGCAAAGAAATAACTGCCATTATGTAATCATTATATATAAAAACATAGGCGTAGGTCAATTTATTTAAAACTTCATCTGCTATGCGACTTACGGCAAACTGCCGGATATTGGCTTCGCTATCGTTTTCTAACTGCCCGTCACACCGCATAACGCAAGCTGTATAGTAGTTGCTGTTTAAATTAAGATCATATCTTTTTAATGAGTTTATAACAATTTCCCCTTGCAAACAACCCTCTAAAAGACCAATAAGGAAATGTTCTCGCAAAATAGGTAGGCTTAATCTGTAATGCTCTGTAAGCCTTTCAATATCTCGCCTTTTTTCTGCCTCCTCGTCCATTGTTTTTTTTACTTTTTTCAGTATTTGCATAAATTCATGGGAATTTACTGGCTTTAAAACATATTCTAGAACGTTTAAGCTTATTGCCTGTTTAGCATACTCAAAGTCATCAAAACCTGTTAGAATAACGGTTTTAACTGTAGGCAACAGCATTTTAAGATTTTTGCAAAGCTCCAGCCCATCCATATGGGGCATTTTTATATCCGTTATTACTAAGTCCGGCTTTAGTTTTTCTGAAAGCTCAAGTGCCTCTTCTCCGTGGGAAGCATCTCCAACCACAGTAAAGCCGCATTCTTCCCAATTTACGCAGTTTAAAACTGCTTGCCTAACAACTTGCTCATCATCAGCAAATATTACTTTATACAATTCCATAAAAACCCCCAACAACACAATTACACGATATGGCATATGCATATCGTGTAATTAATTTGATTTAATTTAATTATAACCCAAAAAATTCTTAACGTCTGCTGTTTTTTGTTAAATCCACAGCTACTGCCACAATTATTATAATACCTTTTATAACCTGTTGCCAATAGGGATTTAATCCTATAAACGAAAGACCGTATTGAATAACAGTAAATATAAGTACACCTATAACAATACCACGGACTTTGCCCACACCACCGTTTAACGAAACACCGCCAACAACGCAAGCTGCAATTGCATCAAGCTCATACCCGAAGCCGTAATTGTTTGTAGCTCCGGCTGTTCTTGCGGCTTCTAAAATACCACCTATTGCATAAAAACCAGAAGCAAGAACGAATAGACCTAAAATTGTATTTCTTACATTTATACCGGAAACTGTTGCGGCTTGAACATTACCGCCAATTGCATATATATTTTTGCCGAATACGGTTTTGTTAAGCAAAAACCATACAAAAATTGTTATTACAATTGCAATTGGTATAAGTATTGGTATTTTGCTAATAACTGATGTGGATTGCTCAAAGAGGACCTTTTGTCCAATTATTGAAAAGTCTGGTCTAATTCCACCTATAGGTTGGGAATTGTTTGGCGGCATATCAAAATATAAGGAACATGCACCGTAAACAATAACTTGTGTTGCAAGAGTGCCGATAAACGGGGGTAAACTAAACCGGGAGACTATAAACCCGTTTAAAAGCCCGAAGCAAAGACAAACTGCAATTGCAAGCAGTATTGGTATAATTACTGGTATTTGAGGTAAATTTGGAAAGAAGCGGTTGCCATAAGTTGCAGTTTGCATCATAGAAGCCGAAACTACAGCGGCAAGCCCAACCATACGCCCTGCGGAAAGATCCGTTCCCCCGATTAAAAGGGTAAAGCTTATTCCAAGAGCAATAATAAGTTTTGTAGAGCTTTGGGCTAAAATATCTTTAAGCACTCTTATTTGTATAAATCTTGGTTCTACAATAGCAATTATAACAACCATGACAAGAAGGGCAAATATTATAGCATTATTTACAAGAAAGTTTCTTATGGCTTTGCTGGAAACATCAACATCTTGGGATGAATTTTTTCTGCCTAACAGTTGAACAACACCATATAAAATAAGCCCTAGCCCTATAATCATTAAAAATTGGGGCAAATCATAAATTTTCATTGCCTTTGTTTTAATAAAAAAGAGAATAACTCCAATTACCGTAACAAACAAACCTGAGCCTAAAAATATGCCAGAAAATCCAATTCTACTCATTTTTTTATCCAAGCCGTCCACCGCCCTTACATAAATTGTGTTGCAAGCCGCATGACTTCAACCTGATTTGCTTCGTCTTTTCCTAAAATTCCAGAAAGCCTGCCTTCACACATTACCAGTGTCCTGTCGGACATACCTAAAAGCTCCGGCATTTCGGAAGAAATCATTATAATTGCTTTGCCTTGCTTTGCAAGCTCGTTTATTATTGAATAAATTTCATATTTTGCCCCCACATCAATACCTCTTGTAGGTTCATCTAAAATTAAAATATCCGGGTCTGTTAAAAGCCATCTGGCCACAAGCACTTTTTGCTGATTTCCTCCGGAAAGGTTTTGTATAAGAGTTTCTAGGGTAGGGGTTTTGACCCTTAATTTCTCTGTTGATTCTTTCGCCGCATGATACCCTTTCGTGCCGTTTAATATTTTTAGGGGAGAAAATGCGTATTGTTTTAAGTTTGCAACTAAAGTATTATCGCAAACAGACAAAACGCCGAAAATCCCTGTTGCACGTCTTTCCTCTGTTAAAAGGGCGATGCCGTTATTAATAGCAACAGCTGGGCTTTTTATATTTAATTCCTTACCGTCTTTATATATTTTCCCGGCTTTTATTGGCCGCAAACCGAAAATAGATTCCACAAGCTCTGTACGCTGTGCCCCAACAAGACCACCGATTCCCAAAACCTCACCTTTGTAAAGCTCGAAGCTGATGTCTTTAAAAGAGCGTGGGTCTAAAGAGGTTAACCCCTCAACTTTAAGAGCGGTTTCGTTTTGAATTATGCTTGTTTTTTCAGGGAATCTGTTTGTTAAATCTCGTCCTACCATTTTGTTAATAATTAACTCAGTGGTTAGTTCGCTGCTTTCCCATGTTCCAACGTAACAGCCGTCTCGCATTATTGTAACGTCGTGAGATATTTCAAGTATTTCCTCCATTTTGTGAGAAATGTATATAATTGAACGCCCTTCCGAAATTAAAGATTTTATTATTCTGAATAAATAAGAAACCTCATTTTCGGTAAGTGACGATGTTGGCTCATCCATAATAATTATTCTTGAATCATAACTTACAGCTTTTGCAATTTCAATAAGCTGCAGGCTTGAAACAGAAAGAGTTCCGGCAATGGCATTGGGGTCAATATTAATATCTATTTTTTCAAAAAGCTCAACCGTTTTTTTGTACATTATCTTTTCATCCACGACTAAGCCTTTTTTTGGAAACCTGCCAAGCCAAATGTTTTCCATAACGTTTCTGTATGCCACTGGATGTAGTTCTTGATGAATCATTGAAATGCCAAGGTCTAAAGCTGTTTTGGAATTAACAATATCAACTTTTTCGCCGTCTATTTTAATTTCGCCGCTGTCTTCTTTGTAAATGCCAAACAGGCATTTCATAAGAGTGGACTTTCCGGCGCCGTTTTCCCCCATAAGGGCATGTACCGTTCCCGGCCGTACTGTAAGGCTTACATTATCCAGAGCTTTAACCCCCGGAAAGGTTTTAGTAATATTAATCATCTCTAAACGAGGTATACTCACTATAGTCACCCCTTTTTAAATTTTATATAACACACGGATTTGCACTATTCTATGCAAATCCGTGTTTAAAAAGATTATTACTTAAATTGATCCATATTGTCTACTGTTACTTTTACGTATGGTACCCAAACATATTTTCCATCTGTTACAGGATAGCCGATTGTAGGTTCATCAATTGCTTTTCCTTGAGCAGCAGCTGCTGCAATGTTAATTGTTGCGTTGCCTTGGTTAACAGCATCGTTAAGAACTGTTCCGAGGAGTTCGCCGTTTGCCATAGCTTCAAGAGCAGGAGCTGTAGCATCAACGCCTACAACAGGGATATATTTTTCTGGGTCGCCTGTGTTGTATCCGTTAGCTTTTAAAGCTTCAATTGCGCCTAAAGCCATATCGTCGTTGTTGCCGAGGATAGCTTCAATGTTTTCAATACCAATAGAGGAGATAAAGCCTTTAGTTAAGTCTGTTGCTTTAACTTTGTCCCACATTGCTGTATCTTGTGCCATTTTTTCAGTTGGTATACCAGCTTCTTCAATTGCTTTAATTGAATATTCTGTACGGAGAGTTGCATCTTGATGCCCAGGTTCGCCTGTAAGCATTATGTATTGCATTTTACCGTCTCCGTTTTTGTCCATACCAGGGTTTGCATTCCAATAATCAACTAAAATTTGACCAGACATTGTGCCGGATTCTTCCGCTTTTGCACCAACATACCAAACTTTGTCATAACTTTGCATATCAGCCGCTTCTGGTTCTCTGTTAAAGAAAACTATTGGAAGACCTGCTGCTTCAGCTTTTTTAATGATTGGGCCTGCAGCGGTACGGTCTACAGCGTTAATAGCAAGAGCGGATTCACCTTTTGTTATAAATGTGTCAACTTGGTCGTTTTGTGTAGGCTGTTTGTTTTGAGAGTCAACTATATCTGCTGTAACTCCTAACTCACCAGCTCTTTTTGAAATAGCATTTCTAACGCCAGTCATAAAAGTATCGTCGAATTTGTAAATAGCAACGCCAACGGCAACGTCTTCAGCCGGTTCTTCCGGTGCAGGAGCTTGCTCGGAAGCAGGAGCTTCAGATGCAGGAGCTTCGGATGCCGGTGCTGGAGCAGGAGTACTGGATTGACAGCCTGCAAAAACAATAGGTAAAACAATTGCCATAACAATAGCTAATTTTTTCATTATTTTTTTCCTCCTTAAAATATTGGCGGAAGCCAAATTCATGCTTTTGGTGCATGTGTACCAGATTAAAGTGATTTTATACAAATACAACTGTATAAAAATGGTAATATTTAATCTATTTGCATTATATATTAAAATAACATTTTATAAATCCAAAAAAAGTTATATAATATATGAAAATTCTTAGGGAGTTTTTGAAAATAGCTTTATAAGCAAAGCATTGACAAATCGGTTTTTATATGTCATTTTATATATATAAACAAAAGACTTTAAAGTCTTGCGAAATGAGGGAAAATATGCTCGAGTTAGAACAATTAAGACTAGAACTTTTGCCTTATAAAGCTAAGGTTGCTGAAATGGGGAACTCACTTTGACGTTGCAGAGACTATTAAAAAAATAGAAGAAATGGAACAAAAGACGGCGGAAGCAAACTTCTGGAACGACATGGAAAATTCTCAAACAGTTTTACAAAAGCTTAAGGCATTAAAGAATAAGCTTGCCGTTTATAATAAACTTGAATCGGATTATGAAGATGTTTTTACACTTGTAGAGCTTGGAATTGAAGAACAAGATGCTAGCGTTTACTTGGAAGCTTCTAAACTAGCAAAGGATTTTTACGAAGAATATGAGGATTTGCGCATATCAACGCTTTTAAGCGGTGAATATGATAAAAACAATGCAATAGTAACTCTTCATTCAGGGGCTGGCGGCACAGAGGCTTGCGAATGGGTTTCAATGCTTTTAAGAATGTATACTAGATGGACGCAAATGCGGGGCTATGAATTTGAAATATTGGATTATTTGCCCGGAGATGAAGCAGGGGTAAAATCAGTAACTTTTATAGTGAGAGGTGAAAATGCATACGGATATATGCACGCAGAAAAAGGTGTACACAGGCTTGTTCGCATATCTCCTTTTGATGCTTCAGGAAGAAGGCACACTTCTTTCGCTTCTTGTGACGTTATGCCGGAAATAGATGACGACGTTCAAGTGGATATTAACCCGGAAGAATTGCGTATAGACACTTATCGTTCCAGCGGAGCAGGCGGCCAGCATGTTAATAAAACTGAATCCGCCATAAGAATAACTCATTTGCCCACAAACACCGTTGTTCAATGTCAAAACGAGCGTTCCCAGCACAAAAACCGGGATATGGCAATGAAAATGCTTGTTGCAAAGCTTTATGAGCTAAAAATTGAGGAACAATTGTCCAAAACCCAGGGAATCCGCGGGGAGCTTAAAGACATTGCCTGGGGAAGTCAAATTCGCTCTTATGTTTTCCACCCTTATAGCATGGTAAAGGACCATAGAACAGGGGAAGAAATCGGTAACGTTCATAGCGTTATGGACGGTAATATCGACCAGTTTATTCATACTTACTTAATTAAAAAAGCAAGGTAAG
Organism: uncultured Eubacteriales bacterium; assembly: GCA_964545475.1. Classification (GTDB taxonomy): domain Bacteria; phylum Bacillota; class Clostridia; order Lachnospirales; family JAISER01; genus CAZJGG01. Next base: position 26,959 of record CAZJGG010000036.1, read on the forward strand.
TTATTAATACCAATTACCTATTAAAAAGGGGCTGCATATATATTATGTCAGTCTCTTTTTAATTTAAAAATTATAGCTATAGCTATTTCTCTAATTGCTCTTGATAGAGAAGTGAAAGAAAAGCCTATTATTAATTTTAATGTATATCATTATAAATATTAATAAACAATATTGCAATTGGCGTCAATTACATATATTATTTAAGCTATAAGAGCCTGTTCACATTGTTTTTAAATTTTAATTAATATTCAACACGCCCATAAGCTAATACGGGCAATTTCAGAAAATAACAATATAGGCAAAGAGAGGGGTGAAAACGGCGCATATGAATAATTTAGTAAGTACAAAGACAAAAATAAAATCAAAAAAAATTATAATTGTCTCCCATTGCGTGCTAAATCAAAATTCAGTAATAGAAGGCTGGGCGAGGGCAAAGGGAGCTTTTTCCATTGCAGAACTGCTAATTAAAGAAGGTGTTGGGATAATTCAATTGCCTTGCCCGGAGATTATTTATAATGGCATAAACAGACCGCCGTTGGGGTATGAGGACTATAATAAAAAAGAATACAGAGAGCTTTGTTGCAGCTTACTAAGCCCTTATATAATGCAAATAAAAGATTACTTAAAAAATGGTTACTCACTGCTTGGCGTTATTGCTATTAATAAAAGCCCCACGTGCTCAATAAGCGGTAAGCGAGGCGTACTGATGGAAGAACTTTTTGCGGCGTTGGAATATGAAGAAATTTTACTTCCTTTTGTTGAAATTCCTGAAGCGTATAACGAAGAAATGAGCATGGCGGAGCTTGAAGAAGAAATTTATCAATTATTAAAAGGAGACAAAAATGACGAACTCAAGTGTTAGAAAAATGATAATAACGGCTTTTGCTGTTGTAATGAATGTAGTGCTTGGAACAATAACTTCTTATTTATCCATTCCTTTGTTATTTTTAGATACAGTAGGAACAATTTACATATCTGCAAATTATGGATTGAAATATGGTATATTAGCAGGTGTATGCACTAACCTTATTATGGGCGTTACTGCCGGCCCAACAGCAATCCCCTTTGCACTTGTAAACGTGGCTGTAGCAATTGTTGTATCTTTAATGGCGAAAAATGGATTTAGTATGATTAAATCTGTAATAACCGGCTTAATTCTATCAATTGTATGCCCTATTATTGGTACGCCCATAAGGCTTATATTGTTTGGAGGGTTTACAGGATCAGGCACTGACGTATTGATTTTAGCTCTAAAAGCAGCCGGGCAAACAATTTTTGCCGCAACGTTTTTTTCAGCTATTGCTGGAAATTTTGTGGACAAAATTGTCTCTTGTTTGATAGTGGCGGTATCTTCAAAATATTTACCTGCAAGTATTACAGGAATGGAGAGCAATAATCAGTAGTTACTTAAGCACGAGACAATAAGCAAAGTTTATAATAATAGCGAAAAACGGCTGAGTTGCATTCAAATGCTCATCAGCCGTTTTTTTATTATAAAGTATCAATTTCTCCAGTAGGAAGTTTAAGTTCACCTTTTGCTTCTGCTTCCGTAGCATCTTTTAATACTTTTTCTGTTGCGGTGCAGCCGAATCTTGTTCCCCCCACAGCACGTACTTTTAGGGCAGACTCAAGAGTACGAACTCCGCCTGCTGCTTTAACCTGAACTTTATCGGAAACTGCGGCTCTCATAATTTTTAAATCTTCAATAGTAGCTCCTGTTGGTGCATATCCGGATGAGGTTTTAACAAAATCTGCTCCTGCTTTTTCGCAAATTTCGCAGGCTTTTTTTATTTGCTCTTTTGTAAGATATGCGTTTTCTAAAATAACTTTTACAATAGCTCCTCCGGCGTGAGCGCAATCGCAAACCGCTTTAATATCAGCCTCTACAGCATCATACTCTCCGCCGAGGAATTGACCGATGTTCATAACCATATCAAGCTCTGTACAGCCGGCATCAATAGCAAGCTTTGATTCATGCACTTTAATTTCTGTAAGGTTAGAACCGTGAGGAAAGCCTATAACAGTTGAAACGGCAACATCAGTGCCCTTTAAAATTTCAGCGGATATATCAACAAAGCAAGGTTTTACACAAACAGAAGCAACATCATATTTTTTTGCAATATTACATCCGTCTATAATATCCTGTTTCGTCATAATTGGGTTAAGAAGTGAGTGGTCAATCATTTTTGCAATATCTTTAGAAGTTACACTAGTCATAAAAATTCTCCTTTAAAAAACGTTGTTAAAGTATTATATAAAAAATATTTAACTTTAACAATAATTTCGTCATTAAAAAATAATACATATCCGCTTTAATGTTGTAAATTTTAATCATTATTAAGAATTTAAAAATGTGAAATAAAGTTCACACTTTGGTGTGATGACAGATTTTAAATTAAATTGTATAATTAGCAATCGTTAAGAAAAATTCAATACACGTAATTTTTGGCTATAATACAGGCCGAACGTGCAAAATAAATTGAAATTATGGGGTGAATTTTAGTAACGAAACTAGAGTGCTAAAGCTTATGTTTTGTGATATAATGTTTATAAAATTTATAGCAGTGAGGTAATATGGGTGAAAAGATTAAATTCTAATATACCTGATATATCGCCTCTATGGATATATCGATATGATATTTCAAACAAACTAAGCAAAAGTACTTTATTTAAAGTAACTTTTATAACAAGCCCAGTTGGATACGGCAAAACGGTTTCTGTTTGTATGTGGGCAGATAGGCTTAACAAAAAAAATAATATTAAATATTATTTGCCTGGAGACCAATTGCCGGACTACAACTATGATGAACAAAAGTTTTATGTTATATTCGATAATTTGCAGTTATTTTCAGAGCAAGAGCTTATATACATAATTTCATACATAGAAAATAGCCCGGGTAATTATAGCTTTATTCTTTTAAGTACACGTGAACTTCCAAACGGCCTAAAAGCTTATATGGCTGAAAATGTGGTTAGTGTTATAAATGCTGATGACCTAGCATTTAAAATCTCTGATTGTATCAATCTGCTTGAACTGGCTAATATCAGCTTGGAAGAAAATGAAGTATTTAATATTATAAGCGCAACAAAGGGGCATGTTACGGCAATAAATATTTTTGTAAATTCTATTAAGCTTCATTCAAATACATGGAACAAAACAGTTTATATGTATGCCCTTAAAGATTATTTTTCATATTTTGATTTAAAGCTTTGGAAAGAATGGGACGAAGAAAAAAGGCTGATTTTGTGTAAGTTTTCTTTGTTTGAATCGTTATCGTTATCATTAATTTGTATGTTTATGCAAATTAATGATGAAGATAAGGCGATTGAAGAGCTGGATTGTTTTGGAAATTTGATTTTAAAAACGTTTAATGGGGATTTTTGTTTAAACCCAATATTAAAGCAATATATTGACAAAAAGACTAATGAAATGTTAACAAAGGCTGAAATAAAGGATATATACATACATGCAGCTTTATATTATTTGTCAATTGATGACACAATAAATGCTTTGCGTTTATTTTTTTCTTGCAGAAGACTTTCATTCTGCTATTCCTTTGCTAACCATAGCGGCGGAGCAGCACGCCGGGGCAGCTCAGTTTTATGAGCTTGAGCAGTATTTTATGGGGATGTCAAATGAAATATTAAATAATAACCCTGTTTTAATGTGCGGTATGTCTATGCTTCACAGCGTAAACTACCGGATAGAAGAAAGCAACGCTTGGTATAAAAAATTAGAAAATTATAAAAACAGCCTGCCTAAAAGCGACCCAGATTATAAAATTTGCGTTGAAAAATTGCTTTATCTTGATATAGCTCTTCCGCATACAGGGGGAACAAAGCTTGCAAAAATTATAATAAAAGCATCAAAAGAAATATCCGAAAAAAATTTGAAAATTCAAAATATAGCGATAACAGGAGTGCACCTAGTTTTATGAGCGGCGGAAAGGATTTTTGCAAATGGAGTAAGCAGGCGATTTTAATGCGTGGCATTTTAAAACATACACTAAATTTTGTTTTTGGGAAGTACGGTATAGGTCTTGCAGACATAGGTGTTGCTGAGGCGTTTTACGAGCAAGGTGAAGTTTCAAAATCTCTTATTGAATTAACTAAGACCAGCTAGAGGAAGTCAAGAAGTAAATGAAAAAAATTTATAGAGGAAAA